>JAUXXN010000007.1 GCA_030684755.1 Hydrogenophaga sp. | reverse complement strand
CCAGCGTCATGTAGCGCGGCGGGTTGAAGAAGTGGATGCCGCAGAAATGCGGCTTGATGCTCTCGGGCAACGCCTCGCTCAGTTTAGTGATCGACAGGCCCGAGGTGTTGCTGGCCACGATGGCGTGCGGCGCTAAAAAGGGCGCGATCTTGCTGTAGAGATCGAGCTTCCAGTCCATGCGCTCGGCAATCGCTTCGATGATCAGGTCGCAGCCGCGCAACTGCTCCATGTGCTCTTCGTAATTGGCCTGGCCGATCAGATCGGCGTCGGACACCACACCCAGCGGTGAGGGCTTGAGCTTTTTCAGGCCGTCCACCGAGCGGGTCACGATGCCGTTTTTCGGACCTTCCTTCGCGGGCAGGTCGAAGAGGACGACGGGCACTTTGACGTTGACCAGATGCGCAGCAATCTGCGCACCCATCACGCCCGCGCCGAGCACAGCGACTTTTTTTACTTGAAATCGGTTCATAAATCAGGTTCCTTTGCGCGTCATGCGATGCGTGAGAGGGAGTAGTTCAAGAGGCACCGCAGAACCGGCCTTGCCGGGCTGCCAGTGCCGCCCCCTTGTAGGGGGTCGCGCAAAGCGCGGCGGGGGTGGGTCAACTCCCCACCCGAACCCAGGTTTGCGTGCGTCCGATACCAAAGACAGAGCCACGCACTTCCAGCTTTTTTCCGTCTTCGATCGGTGTCAGGCGCAGTGTGTAGGCCTTGCCGTTTTCGGGGTCCAAAATCTTGCCGCCTTCCCACACATCTTTGCCATCGACTTTTTGGGCGCCTCGGATAATTTCCAAACCCAGCACCGGTTTGCCCTTGCGGTCGTCGGTACACAAATCGCACACCGCGTCCTGCTTGGCTTCTTTGCGCAAGAGCTTGGCCACCTTGCCTGAGAGCACGCCACCGTTGTCGGCAATGACGATCTCGGACTTGATTTCTTTGGTCTTGTCGTCGATCGAATGCCAAGTGCCCACCGGCGTGTTCTGGGCCCAGGCGCTGCTGGCTAAAACAGCCAGCACAGCAGCCATAAGGGAAGTCTTTTTCATGGAAACACCTCTGAAAATGGGATTTGCAAAAGGGAAACAACAGCCTCAAGCCAATGCCGCGTCGGTATCCATCAACACCTTGCTGCCCGCACGCGCCGTGCGCATCAGCGTGGCGGTTTCGGGGAACAGTTTGGCGAAGTAAAAGCGCGCGGTTTGAAGCTTGGCCACATAAAACGGGTCGGTGTTGCCAGCGGCAATTTCGCGCAGCGCCACTTGCGCCATGCGCGCCCAGAAATAGCCAAACACCAAGTGACCGGCCACGCGCAGGTAGTCCACCGCAGCGGCACCCACTTCGTCGGCGTTTTGCATGCCCTTGAAGCCCAGTTCCATCGTGAACTTGGTGATCTGTTCACCCAGCACCGCAATCGGGTTGATGAACTCGGCCATCTTTTCGTTCACGCCTTCTTCCTGCACCAACGCGCCCACCAGCTTGCCAAACTTTTTCAGCGCTACACCGTTGTCGCCCAGCACCTTGCGGCCCAGCAAGTCCAGGCTCTGGATGGTGTTGGTGCCCTCGTAAATCATGTTGATGCGGGCGTCGCGCACGTGCTGTTCCATGCCCCACTCTTTGATGTATCCATGGCCGCCAAACACCTGCTGGCACATCGTGGCGGCTTGGTAGCCGTTGTCGGTCAAGAAGGCTTTGACGATGGGCGTGAGCAGCGAGAGCATTTCGTCGCTGTCTTTGCGCACCTTGGCGTCGGGGTGGTTGTGCGACTTTTCGAGCAGCACCGAGCCGTAAATCGCCAGCGCTCGGCCACCTTCGGCATAGGCCTTGGCGGTGAGCAACATGCGGCGCACATCGGGGTGAACAATGATCGGGTCGGCCGGTTTGTCTTTGGCCTTGGGGCCGGTCAGGCTGCGCATTTGAATGCGGTCTTTGGCGTAGGCCAGCGCGTTTTGGTAGGCCACTTCGGTCAGGCCCAGGCTTTGGTTGCCCACGCCCAGGCGGGCGGCGTTCATCATCACAAACATGCCTTGCATGCCCTTGTTGGGCTGGCCAACCATCGTGCCCACCGCGCCATCCAACACGATTTGCGCCGTGGCGTTGCCGTGGATGCCCATTTTGTGCTCCAGGCCACCGCAGTAAATACCGTTGCGTGAGCCCATCGTGCCATCGGCGTTGACGTTGAATTTGGGCACCACAAACAGGCTCACGCCCTTGATGCCGGGGGGCGCATCGGGCAGGCGGGCCAACACCAGGTGGATGATGTTGTCGGCCATGTCGTGTTCACCGGCACTGATGAAAATTTTGTTGCCGGTGATTTTGTAGGTGCCGTCGGCCTGTGGCTCGGCCTTGGTGCGCATCAGGCCCAGGTCGGTGCCGCAATGGGGTTCGGTCAGGCACATGGTGCCGGTCCATTCACCGCTGGTCATCTTGTGCAGGTAAGTGGCTTTTTGCTCGGGCGTGCCGTGGGTGTGCAGCGAGGCATAAGCACCGTGCGTGAGGCCGGGGTACATGGTCCAGGCCTGGTTGGCACTGTTCATCATTTCATACAGGCACTGGTTCACCACCAGTGGCAGGCCTTGGCCGCCGTATTCGGGGTCGCAGCTCAAAGCCGCCCAGCCACCATCCACATAGGTTTTGTAGGCTTCTTTGAAACCCGTTGGCGTGGTCACTTCGTGGGTGTCGCGGTTGAGCTTGCAGCCCTCGGTGTCGCCGCTGATGTTGATGGGAAAGATCACCTGCGAAGCGAACTTGCCCGCTTCTTCCAGCACGGCATTGATGGTGTCTACATCGGTGTCGGCGTGTTGCGGCATCGACTTGAATTCGTCGGTGACGTGCAGCACTTCGTGCATCACAAACTGCATGTCGCGCAGAGGAGGGTTGTAAACGGGCATGAGAAAGCTCCTGGGGTGGGTTTGCGAGAAAAAAAATCAGGCTGGGGTGCCTGTGGGGGTGTTTGTTTTGCGCGAGTGCGTGGGCCGGGTGCGGCTAGAGGGCAATGCGGCAGGCTTGCTGAAGCGTCCAACGATGCCCTCAAAAGCATTCAAGGCACGCTGCACCGAGTCGGGGCTGCGCAAGAACCGGGCTTCGTAGTGCAGCGCCAAAATGAGGGCGTGGATTTCAAACGACATCTGGCTGGCGTCGGTATCGGCGTGCAGGTGGCCCTCTTCCACGGCCAAATCCACCGCCCGGCGCATGGCCGATAGCCAGGTGTTCACCGAACTGGCCAGCGCATCGCGCACCGGGCCTGGCCGGTCGTCGAACTCGACCGCACCGCTGATGTAAATGCAGCCCGAGTCGATCTCGACCGAGGTGCGCTTCATCCAGTTGTCGAACATGGCGCGCAGCCGGGGAAGGCCACGCGGTGCCTCCATGGCGGGGTAAAAAACCTCTTCTTCAAACCGCGTGTGGTATTCGCGAACCACAGAAATCTGCAACTCCTCGCGCGAGCCAAAGTGGGCAAACACGCCCGACTTGCTCATGTGCATGACCTCGGCCAAAGCACCAATGGACAAGCCTTCTAAGCCAATTTGTGTGGCCAAGCCCAGCGCGGCCTCGACAATGGCAGCCTTGGTTTGCTGGCCTTTTTGCAACGGCTTGTCCGCTGCGCTGGCGCTGCGCGGACGCCTGATGGAAGGTATGACACTCATGCAGGGATAGGCGGGACAACCGCAGTCGGGGTTTCAAAAAGCAAACCGCGCGAAGAATCGAACGGTCGTGCTATTTTTACCGCAAAACTGGGCTCGTCAACAAAAAACCTCCATCTTTGTTGGCTATTTGCTTAGAGCGGATGCCCTAAAAGAACCCACAACGACCCGGTTCGAGGGTTAACCCCGACCCATCAAGACCCCATGGCCGAATCAAAGTCGACCCAAGGGCAGCAGCAAGGCCAGGCTGTGTTCCAGACTTTCGGTGGGCAAACGCCTGAAGCCGCTGCGTGCGAACCGCTGCAGCCGTCCAGCACAAAACGCGGTGATGACCGAGGCATCGGCCTGGGCATCCACTGTGGGGGTGGATGTACCCACCAACACCGCAACCTCGCGCAGGTTCTGACGCAGGACCGATTCGAACTTGTCAAACAACAGGTTCATGCGCTGCTGCAAGCGCTCGTTTTCAAACACCAGTGCATCGCCCACCATGACACGCGACATACCGGGGTTCTTCTCACCAAACTGCAGCAGCAATGTGACCAAGCGGCGCGAACGCAGCAGTGGGTCGGGTTCACGCTCCCCCAACTGGTTGGCCAGACCGAATACAGATTGATAAATTAACTCGATGAGTCCATAGAACATCTGTGCCTTGCTGGCAAAGTGGCGGTACAAAGCCGCCTCGCTCACCGCCAACCGCGCCGCAAGCGCTGCGGTGGTGATGCGCTCAGCACCCGGCTGCTCCAGCATGGTGGCCAGGGCTTGCAGAATCTGCACCCGGCGCTCACCCGGTTTGGGGCGCTTGCGCACTGCCGCGCTTTCCGCCGGTTCGCCCCTGTCGTGGCGGTCTGCGTCGTCACCGCTGCTGGACATAGGGATTGAGGCGTTGGTTGTCATGAAAGTTTGGGTGGGTTCGTGTTCGGCGGGTGCAGCGTAGGGTGCTGGCATGCACCAGGCAACTGGGTCGCAGCGTCAGTGCGAGCGGATCATGGTGCCGAATGGCTGGTTGCCCAGCACCTCCAGCAGCAGCGCATGCGGCACACGGCCATCGATGATGTGCACCGCTTGAACACCGCTCTTGGCCGCATCCAGCGCACCCGCAATCTTGGGAATCATGCCGCCGCTGATGGTGCCGTCCTCGCACAACTCGTCGATGCGGCGCGGCGTGAGTTCGGTCAAAAGCTGTCCATCTTTGTCGAGTACGCCCCGGATGTTGGTCAGCATCAGCAGCTTTTCGGCTTGCAGCACAGTGGCCAGCTTGGCGGCCACCACATCGGCGTTGATGTTGTAGCTCTCGTTCTGTTCGCCGAAGCCGATCGGGCTGACCACAGGAATGAACTGGTCGTCTTGCAGCGCCTTGACCACGCTTGGGTCGATGCTGACGATGTCGCCCACTTGGCCCACGTCGTGCTCACGGCTGGGGTCTTGTTGATCGGCCAAACGCAGCTTTCGCGCCCGGATCATGGCACCGTCGCGCCCGGTCAGGCCCACCGCTTTACCGCCGGCGGCGTTGATCAGACCCACGATGCTCTGCTGCACCTGGCCGCCCAGCACCCACTCCACCACCTCCATGGTTTCGGCGTCGGTCACGCGCATGCCCTGGATGAATTCGCCTTTTTTCCCAAGGCGCTGCAACAGGGTTTCAATCTGCGGACCGCCGCCGTGCACCACCACGGGGTTGATGCCCACCAGCTTCAACAGCACCACATCTTCGGCAAAATCTTGCTGCAGAGCCGGGTCGGTCATGGCATTGCCGCCGTACTTGATGACCATGGTTTTGCCGTGGTACTTGCGAATGTAAGGCAGCGCTTGGGCCAGAATTTCGGCTTTTTCGCGGGGCTGGATGTGGGCGAGGTCAACAGGGATGTGGGTGGTCATGCGTGGCTTTCGGGCTGGGGTGACGTTGGGTAAATTGTAGGCGCCGTGCAAGGCCCAAGCCCGGCAGCCACCCAGCCTCCGAAGACCACGAATCAGAAGTGAATGCCGCGCATCATCTGCTGCATCGCCACCGCCTCGGGCGACAGTTGCGACTTGGACCCCTTCTCGCCCTTCGCCGCCGATGAATCCGGGAACATGCGAAAGCTGGTGTTCATCACGATCTGCGCCACGCGCGGCACCATGGCATGCATCACCTGCCCGGTAACCCCCAGGCGCGTGGCAATACGCACCGGTTTGAAAATGCAAGCCTGGGCGATCATATCGGCGGCCTCTTCAGGCGCCAGCGTGGGCACGTTTTTGTAAATCTGCGTGGGCGCGATCATGGGCGTGCGCACCAGCGGCATGTTGATGGTGGTGAACGAAATGCCTTGGTCGGCGAACTCGCTGGAAGCGCAGCGCGTCCAGGCGTCCAGCGCGGCCTTGCTGGCCACGTAGGCAGAAAAACGCGGTGCGTTCGTCAGCACGCCGATGGAGCTGATGTTGACCACATGGCCTTTTTTCTTCGCCACCATGCCAGGCAGCAGGCCCATAGTCACGCGCAAGCAGCCGAAGTAATTGAGCTGCATGGTGCGCTCGTAGTCGTGAAAACGGTCGTAGCTGCCTTCGATGGCGCGGCGGATCGAGCGGCCTGCGTTGTTGATCAAAAAGTCCACGCCACCGTGGTTGGCGATCAGCAACTGCACGAAGCGGTCGGCATCGGCCATGTCGGCGATGTCGGCGGCGTAGGCGATGAACTGGTAGCCCTTGTCTTTGGCTTCCTTGCAGGCTTCGTCGAGCTTGTCCTGGTCGCGCCCGCAAATGACAGTGACAGCGCCCGCCTCGGCAAATTTGTGCGCTGCAGCCAGGCCAATACCCGAGCTGCCACCGGTGACCAGCACCACCTTGCCCGCCACCGTGCCTTTGAGGCTGCGATCAATGTGCAGGTCGGGGTCCAGATGGCGCTCCCAGTAATCCCACAGCCGCCAGGCGTAGTCTTTGAGGTTGGGGCAGGCAATGCCACTGCCTTTGAGTGCGGCCAACGTCTCGCGGCAGTCAAAGCGCGTGGGGTAGTTGACGAAGTTCATCATGTCCTCGGGCAAGCCGAGGTCTTGCATGATGGCGCGGTACACGCGGCGCACAGGCGCCAGCGCCATGAGACCTTTTTTGACGCTTTTGGGAATGAAGCCCATGAGCGCGGCGTTGATGAACAGGTTCATCTTGGGCGCGTGCGCGGCCTTGCTCAAAATGTCCAGCACATCCCCCACGCGGTAGCCCA
>JAUXXN010000005.1 GCA_030684755.1 Hydrogenophaga sp. | reverse complement strand
CGCAAAAGCGCGTTCCAGCTCGGCGCGCAAGCTCTCCATTTGCGGCCCCAGCCGGGCTTGTGCCAGCCGCTCGGCCATCAGCAGGCGCTCGCCAAACGGGCTCAGCTGCGCGGCCTGGCCGCGTTCCCACACGATCAGTTCCTGACCCAGTTCGGCCTCCCACTGCTTGAGCTGGCCCCAGACGTGGCGGTAAGAAAAGCCCAACTGCCGAGCCGCCGCCGAAATGGACCCGCGCTCGCGCACCGCGTGCAACACGTCCATCATCGGGTTGCGCAACATCGCCTGGAGGCTGGGCTGGGCGGGCGCCTGGGCCGTGCCTGCCGTGCGCATCGCTTCTGTGATCCGGTAAGACAGCTCAATCTTTCTCATGGTCAGCAGTGTGCCTCAAGGCCAACTGCGCACCGCCTGTGACCTATGTTCTGCGCTTCATACCGCGTCACTACGTACTCTCAACACGCGCCGCGCCCGCTAAGCTGCAGCGCAACATGAACACGTTTTCTGACAGCATCGCCACGGCGCTGCAATTGGTTTTGTCGGGCGACGCCGGACTCTGGACGGTGGTGCTGCGCTCGCTCGCGGTCAGCGCCACGGCGTGTCTGCTGGCCTGTGGCGTGGGCTTGCTGCTGGGCGCCTGGCTGGCCACAGCGCGCTTTGCCGGGCGCGGTGCGCTGCTGACGCTGCTCAACACCTTCTTGGCCGTGCCCTCGGTGGTGGTGGGGCTGGTCATTTATCTGCTGCTGTCGCGCTCGGGGCCGCTGGGTTTTCTGGGCTGGTTGTTCAGCTTTCAGGCCATGGTGTTGGCGCAGGCGGTGCTGGTGCTGCCGCTGGTCACGGCGCTCACCCGCCAAGTGGTGGAAGACGCCGAACGCAGCCACGGCGAACAATTGCAGTCGCTGGGCGCGGGCACCCTGCTGCGCAGCCTGCTGCTGGCATGGGACGAGCGTTATGCCTTGCTCACCGTGCTCATCACCGCCTTTGGGCGCGCCGTTTCTGAGGTGGGCGCGGTGATGATTGTGGGCGGCAATATTGAAGGTTTTACCCGCGTCATGACCACCGCCATTGCCCTGGAAACCAGCAAGGGCGACTTGCCCTTGGCGCTCGGTCTGGGCCTGGTGCTGCTGGGCGTGGTGCTGCTGCTCAATGCCTTGGTGAGCCTGCTGCGCCGCTGGCGCGAGCGGGCCGACGGCGTGGGCATGGCCCTGGTGGCGGTGTAACGGCATGAGCGGCTTACCCCCTGTGGCCTTGTCGGCCTTGAACACGCCAGCGCCAGCCTGCTTTGACCTGCACCAAGTGGACGTGCGCCTAGGCGCTGCGGGCCGGGTGGCCGCGCTCACGGGCGTGACTTTGCAAATGGTTTGCGGCGAACGTGTGGCCCTGGTGGGCGCCAACGGCAGCGGCAAAAGCACCTTGCTGCGCACCCTGCACGGCCTGCAACGCCACACGGCGGGCACGCTGCACAAACCCGCCCACCTGCGCGAAGCCATGCTGTTTCAGCGCCCGCACATGCTGCGCCTGAGCGCGCTGAACAATATCGCCCTGGGCCTGTGGCTGCAAGGCCTGCCCTGGGCCGAGGCCCGCCAACGCGCACCGCAGGCGCTGGCCCGGGTGGACATGCAAGACCTGGCCGCACGCAACGCCCGCGCCCTCTCGGGCGGCCAACAACAACGCCTGGCCCTGGCACGCGCCTGGGCCTTGCAGCCCGATGTGTGGCTGCTGGACGAACCCACCGCCAGCCTAGACCCGCACGCCAAACGCGAAGTCGAAGCCCTCATTGCCGACTTCACCAGCGCCGCCCCCGCCCCCGGACGCCCCCCGCCCACCTTGGTGTTCAGCAGCCACAACCTGGGCCAAGTCAAGCGCCTGGCCAGCCGCGTGGTGTACCTGGAGCGCGGCCGCGTGCTGGCCGACCTGCCCGTGAACGATTTTTTCAACCCCGACTGCCTGCAAGCCCACAGCCCGCAGGCCCATTTGTTCGTTAAAGGAGAAACCACATGAAAGCCAATAAACCCTTCCCACGCCGCTCCATGGTGCGTTACCTGGCTGCGGCCGGCCTGTTCAGCGCAGGCCTGCTGGGCAGCGCGGCGGTGTTCGCGCAGAGCAGCATAGTGGTCGCGTCCACCACGTCCACCGAACAGTCGGGCCTGTTCAGTTATTTGCTGCCCGAATTCAAAAAAGCCAGCGGTATCGACGTGAAAGTGGTCGCGCTGGGCACCGGCCAGGCCATTGACATGGCGCGCCGGGGCGATGCCGACGTACTGTTCGTGCACGACAAGGTGGCCGAAGACAAGTTCGTGGCCGACGGTTTTGCCGCGAAACGCCAGGAAGTCATGTACAACGACTTCGTGCTGATTGGCCCCAAAGCCGACCCCGCTGGCACCCGAGGCAACGACATCGTGGCCGCACTGAAAAAAGTGGCCAGCGCCAACGCACCGTTCATCTCGCGCGGCGACAAGAGCGGCACCCACGCCGCTGAACTGCGCTTTTGGAAGATGACCGACACCGACGCCAACAAAGGCACCGGTTACAAAGAGTGCGGTTGCGGCATGGGCCCAGCGCTCAACATCGGCTCCAGCAGCGGCGCCTACGTGCTGGCCGATCGCGGCACCTGGCTCAACTTCAAAAACCGCGCCGACCTGACTGTGCTGGTGGAAGGCGACAAACGCCTGTTCAACCAATACGGCGTCATGCTGGTCAGCGCCGCCAAGCACCCACAGGTGAAAACCGCTGAAGGCCAAAAGTTTGTGGACTGGGTCACCGGCCAGGCGGGGCAGGCAGTGATTGCGGGGTACAAAATTGGCGGGGAGCAGTTGTTTTTCCCGAACGCAGGGAAGTGAACGTCTCCCACGCACAGCTGCTTTTTCGCACCACGCCTGAAAGCGTGACGGGTGCCAGACCGGCGCGATAAGGTGGCTGTGGCCCTATGGGTCCAAGGTGCAAACCTTGGCTTGACCCATCGGGCGTTAACTGCGGCGACGCTCCATGGCCTGCTGTTGGTAATGCGCCGTTTTGGCACGGTACATGGCTTGATCGGCCGACTGAATGGCTTGGTCCAGCGCCTCACCCGCCTGACAAGTGGCTGCCCCCACGGCCAGACTCAAGGCATGGCCTGGGTAGAACTGGTTGTTCAACTCCAGCAACTCGGCAATGCGGTCCTGCACGGCCTGGGCATCCCGTGTATCGCCGCCTGGCAGCAGCGCTACAAACTCATCCCCGCCAATGCGGCAGACACAGGCCGGGGCATCCACGGCTTTGGACAGTACCTCCCCAGCACGGCGCAACATAGCGTCACCAGCCGCATGACCGGCCTCGTCGTTGATCTGCTTCAGTCCGTTGAGGTCAACGGCCAGCACGCTGACAGGCCAGGGGCCTTTGCGTGACAGACGATTGACTTCTTCGGTGAAATAAGCCCGGTTTCGCAATTTGGTCAGCACATCGTGCTTGCCCAGGTACTCCAGGTAGGCCTCGGCCTTTTTGCGCGCTGAAATGTCCACCAGCGACACCAGCACACGGCTCCAGTCGGCTTCATGACCCGGCATGATGTGAAACTGCATGTGGATGTGCAGCAAGTGCCCCGTGAGTGTGTGGTTGACCACCTCCCGCTGCTGAAAAAGCTTGCCGTGCCACAGGTCGATCAGCTGAAGCTTGAAGGTATCTTGCATTTCATCGCGAAACACAAGGTCCAGTTGCTCAATCAGCTTTGGCTTGGAAGTGGCATCGAAGATCTGCAAGGTGTGGCGGTTCACGTCAATCACACGAATTTCCTGCATACACCGACCCACAAACTCGGGATGCACCTGCACGAACGTGGCGAAGTCATCAATGCCACACGCCCGAACTTCGTCCAGCAGAATTTTGATGGTACTGAAGTCTTCCACCCACAGCGAAACGGGAGACAGTTCGAACAGACTTTGGGCATACCGCTGCTGCTCTTCGAGCAGTTTTCGGCTTTCTTCTTCCTGGGTCACGTCTTCCAAGGTCAGCAGCACGCGGTCCCAGTGCGCCTCATGGCCTTGCAGAATGCGGGCACGGATGCGCACATCCAGGCGGCGGCCGCTGAGCGTGTAGTTGAAGGTCTGGGTCTCAAATCCCATCCGTCCCGCCCAGAGTTCGCACAGTTCGTAGGTGACACAGTTTCGGATGTCATCGCGCAGCACGTCGTTGATGCGAGATTGCAGTTCTTCCAGGTTGCTGGCCTCAAACAGGTCCAAGGTGAACCGATTGACCCGCAGCACCTTGAATTGCTCAATGCATTGGTCCTGGCGGGAAGCGTCTTCTGCCAAAAAGCCTGCCAGATCGATCACCCCCTGTTCGCGCCAGTGGTCAAACAGCCGCTTGAGTCCACTGTAATCTTCCAACCACAAGGACACGGGAGCCAAGTCCCAGATCTGTTCAAAGTCCAGGGACACAAAGTGGTGGGAGATGGGTTTCATTGCGCAGTCCATGACCTGTTGAACAAAAAAGCCCTCAAGGGGGATGGTCAATTGTTGCGCATTGTGCGCACACCTTTCAGGAAAGGTCGGTCCAGGTAACCCTTATGACCGTGCTGGTGGAAGGCGACAAACGCCTGTTCAATCCATACGGCATCATGCTGGTCAGCGCGGCCAAACATTCGCAGGTGAAAACCGCTGAAGGCCAGAAGTTTGTGGACTGGGTGACGGGATCGGCGGGGTAGGCGGTGATTGCGGGGAAGTAGGGCGGGGGGGCGACGGGTTGGTTTCGACCCTGTGGAGCCATTTGTTATCGCAAAGGTAATGACTGCTGTGCATTGTCAAAATTCATACCTCGAAGTCAGGTTCTGGGCAAGCGAATTGCGCGATCTGGGCTGCTGGGCAACGCTCGTTCATTTCAGTTGCGGGTGCGAGTCAGGCGAAAGATAAAACTGCACCCCGTTGCGCCCCGCATCCTTGGCCTGGTACATGGCTGCGTCAGCCCATTTCATCAAGTCGTTTTGACTGTCTTCATGATTGATGAACAGGACCACGCCAATGCTGGCGCTGCAATGGTGTTCAACCGTCTTTTCTGGTTCGCCCGACTGCACCAGGGTCAAGTGGTAGGGCGCAGCCAGGCCGACGCGGATTTTCTCGGCCACATTGGCGGCCTGTTCGGTAGATTTGGCTTTGTCAGCATCCAGCTCGCCGATCATCACCACAAACTCATCACCGCCCAGACGGGCGACTGTGTCCACTTCGCGAACGCAGGCGCACAGGCGTTTGGCCACCTCGACCAACAGCAAATCACCCGCACTGTGCCCATGCGTGTCATTGAGTGGCTTGAAATTGTCCAGGTCCAGAAACATCAGCGCCCCATATAGCCCGCTGCGTTTGCTGCTCGCCATAGCCTGACTCAAGCGGTCGTTGAGCATGCGGCGGTTGGGCAGGCCGGTGAGTGCATCAAAGAAGGCCAGCTGGCGGATTTCAGCCTCCATGGCCTTGCGAGCGGTGATGTCAGAGTGCGTGCCAGCCATCCATTCGGGCAGCCCGTCGTGGGTGCGACTGACCAGTTTGCCCCGGTCAAGTACCCAGATCCATTGCCCGTCCTTGTGCAGCATGCGCGACTCGCATTCGTAATGCTCGGTTTCACCGGCAAAGTGCTTTTCCAGCGCAGCAGTAGAAGCGGCCAAGTCGGCAGGGTGGGCGTACTTCATCCAGGTAGCAATGCTGACAGGTGCCAGCTCGTCCAGGGTGTAGCCAATCAGATCAGCCCAACGTTCGTTGAAACGGGTCTCGCCTGTTTGCACATTCCACTCCCAGGTGCCCACCCCTGTTCCCCACAGGATGTTGGCCATGCGCTGGCTTTGCTGTGCCATGGCCTCCTCGGTCTGGTGTCGTTTGGTCACGTCAACGACGATCGAGTAGAGCAAGTGCCGACCTGCCACCTCGATCGGTCCTGAATGCACTTCAACATCGCGGGTACTGCCATCTGCTAGGCGATGCGAAAAATTGAAATGCGCACGTTGTTCACCAACAGCCAACTGCATCTCGGTAGCGATCTGGTCGGGCGTCAGGATGTTGATCTGGCCCATTTTCATGGCTGTCAATTCATCGATGCGATGGCCGTAAAAATGAGCTGCTGCTGAGTTGCATTCAAGGATTTGACCGTCGATGGGATCAATCAACAACATGGGAACACGTGACCGCGCGAAAATCGCGTTGTAGCGTTGCTCGCTGACACGCAGCTCTTCGGTCAGTTTTTTGGCAATGGCTTGTGCACGGCCACGGGTACTGATCAGCGAGCCGGACAAACCAAGCACGAGCATGCCAATAAGGAGCAGCGTCGCGAAGTCGACCCACGGCGAAGAAAATCGCTGAGTGGCGGCAAATCCTGGCAAGGTTGTGTAGCGCAAAGTCCAATAGCGTCCGGACAATTCAAGCTTTTGGGTGAACGTGAAGCCACTTCCCGCCACCGCGTTAACTTCAATCCCCTGTTCGCTGTCGTAGAGCAGATGCGCATCGGACACTTCTTCGCCATCGAATATTTGCAGCCGGATCGCATCCAGCTCTCTGGCAAGAAGAGGTGCCATCAAATCATTCATGCGGTAGGGGCTGTACACCCAACCCACCAGTGCAGCGCGCCGTTGCTCGACGGTTTGAGTGAGTGAGGCTCTGCGATACACCGGGAAATAGGCGAGCAAGCCGGCCTGTACGTCGGCTTTGGTTTCCTGCAGCAGTTTTACCTTGCCGGAAAAAATAACGTCACCCACGTCGCGTGCTTGCGCCATTGCGGCATTGCGTGTGGCCTCTGAATACATGTCGTAACCAAAGGCGCGCAAATTGCGGCCAGAAAAAGGTTCAAGGTAAATGATGCTGGTGTACTGATCGCGGTCACCCTCAGGCTTGATGACGTAATCGGGGAAACCTTGCATGCGCATCTCGCTCAGATGCACTGGTAGTTTTTGCTTTGGGATATTCAAAGAAAAACCAACGCCTTGTATGCCACGATAGGACTGATCCAGATCGAGCTTTTCAACAAAAGCCGCCCACTCGGAACGTTCCACCCTGCCCGACGCAGCAAACAAACCGGCACCCGAGCGCAGAATTTGGCCATAGGCCGACATACGCTCGTCAATCTTGGTCGTGATGCGATGCGATTCATGGACAAAGATGTCGCGCAGGTTTTGCTCGCGGCGCTGCTGCAACAGGTGCCACACGGTGGAAACCCCAATCAATGTCAACAGCGTGACCAGCAAAATTGGCCAATGTCGACGCAGGTGTGGTCGGTTGATGATGGGTAAGGCCTTGTTGTCAGTCATGTTGAACGCGACTCGCTGCTCAGGGCAGCCTAATGCGCCCAGTTGGTTCGAGCACTGATGAAGATCAAGAATAACGATTGATCTACTTCAATACGGCAGCGTTTTGAATGAGCGGTGATCTCCAGACGAGTCACTCGTGCTCATTTCCCCGACGACTGCTCCTGGCCGAATCCAGGCGCACAACCCAGCCGCCAGCGCACCTCAAAATCCCCAGTCCATGCCATCCACACCCAGTGACTGGCAGCGCAGGCACTCTGCAAAACCACAACAATTCACACCGCGCCACCGCCTGCCCACGCGTGCAGGCCGTCGATGCACGCGCAAAAAGTCCCTTCCCCGGTCCAAGCCCCAACCCCCCAACATATGAACAGCCGTGCCGTACCAAGCTGGCGCAACCCCAGAGGATGTGTGCTGCGATGGAACACCAACTGCTGTGACTGTGTCAAAAAAGAGAGCACAAATCTCAATTTGCGTCGTTGTTCTGGCGTGGCACGGAAGTTGTGGTGATGAAGGCAGCCCATCGGGCGATTCACCTTTTAACCACCACCATCTCAGAGGACGACACACATGATTTACGCAGCACCTGGCGCCGCCGACGCCAAAATTGCCTACAAAGCCCAATACAACAACTTCATTGGTGGCCAGTGGGTGGCGCCGGTCAAGGGCCAATATTTCGATGTGATCACGCCCGTGAATGGCAAGGTGTACACCCAGGTCGCGCGCTCCACGGCGGAAGACGTTGAGCTGGCGCTGGACGCTGCCCACGCCGCCGCCGACGCCTGGGGCAAGACCGACGCCGCCACGCGCAGCAACATCCTCCTGAAAATTGCCGACCGCATCGAGCAGAACCTGGAGCTGCTGGCCTACGCCGAGACGGTGGACAACGGCAAGGCGATCCGCGAAACACTGAACGCCGACATTCCGCTCACCGTGGACCACTTCCGCTATTTCGCCGGTTGTGTGCGTGCGCAAGAAGGCGCGCTGAGCAACATCGACGAGAACACGGTGGCGTACCACATTCAGGAACCGCTGGGCGTGGTGGGCCAGATCATTCCCTGGAACTTCCCCATTTTGATGGCCGCCTGGAAACTGGCGCCTGCCATCGGCGCGGGCAACTGCGTGGTGCTCAAGCCCGCAGAAAGCACGCCCATTTCCATCCTGATTCTGGCCGAGCTGATTGCCGACCTGCTGCCTGCTGGTGTGTTGAACATCGTCAACGGCTATGGCCGCGAAGCCGGTATGCCCTTGGCCACCAGCAAGCGCATTGCCAAGATCGCGTTCACCGGCTCCACCACCACGGGCCGCGTGATTGCCCAGGCCGCCGCCAACAACCTGATTCCGGCCACGCTGGAGCTGGGCGGCAAGAGCCCCAACATCTTCTTTGCCGACATCATGGACAAAGACGACGGCTTTTTGGACAAAGCCATTGAGGGCATGGTGCTGTTCGCGTTCAACCAGGGCGAGGTGTGTACCTGCCCCAGCCGTGCGCTGATCCAAGAAAGCATTTACGACCGGTTCATGGAGCGCGTGCTGGACCGCGTGGCCGCTATCAAGCAGCTCAACCCGCTGGACACCGACAGCATGATGGGCGCGCAGGCCAGCAAAGAGCAGCTGACCAAGATCTTGTCGTATCTGGAATTGGGCAAAGAAGAGGGCGCGGAAGTGCTGGCCGGTGGTGCGCAAGCCCAGATGGGCGGCGACTTGGACGGCGGCTACTACGTGCAGCCCACGCTGTTCAAGGGCCACAACAAGATGCGCATCTTCCAGGAAGAAATTTTTGGCCCTGTGTTGGCGGTGACCACCTTCAAGGACGAAGCCGAAGCGCTGGAAATTGCCAACGACACGCTGTACGGCCTGGGCGCTGGCGTGTGGAGCCGCAACGGCAACGTGGCCTACCGCATGGGCCGCGCCATCAAGGCGGGCCGGGTGTGGACCAACTGCTACCACGCCTACCCGGCACACGCCGCGTTCGGCGGCTACAAAGAGTCGGGCATTGGCCGCGAGACGCACAAGATGATGCTGGACCACTACCAGCAGACGAAGAACCTGCTGGTGTCTTACTCGGAAAACAAGCTGGGCTTCTTCTGATCCGGCTGTATTGAACTGAGATCACAGGGGGGGGGCTGGCAACAGCTCCCCTTTTTGCCTTTGCAAAACCAGGAGACAAGAAATGGTAGAAAAAGTGATGGCCACACCGGCCGCGGTCGAGCTGATCGAATTCCTCAAAACCAAGCACGGCCCCGAGCTGATGTTTCACCAGAGCGGGGGCTGTTGCGACAACAGCGCGGCCAACTGCTATTTGCCCGGCGAAATCACCATGGGGGCGGGCGATGTGTACCTGGGCCACATTGGGGGCTGTCCGTTCTACATCGGCAAGGCGCAGTACGCGTATTGGCGCCACACGCAGCTCATCATCGACGTGATCGAAGGCCATGGCGGCACCTTTTCGCTGGAAGGGCCGGAGGGCAAGGCGTTTCACACGCGCTCGCGGGTGTTCACACCGCAGGAGATGGCGGAGTTGGACGCGCAAGACCGGTCCGCTGCATAAACACCGCACGCCGTTGGTAGGCCGGGCAAAAAGACCATTTTTCAAGGCTTGGCGGCGGGTAGCGCTCGCAGCGCTTGGGGCAGTGGCGTGGTGGTGCCTGTCAGCCGTGCTCCTTGGGCCTTTGCTGCGGCCTCCAGCAAGGCCAGCCGCTCGGCGGTGTCGGGGTGGCTGCGCAGCCACACGGTGCCCGCCGGTGCTTCGGTGCTGGGCAGCACCGCAAACAGCTCGGCCAGCCCGCCGCCGTGGCCATAAAGCGCCAAGCTGGCCGCCAGTGCATCGGCGTCGGCCTGGCGTTCGTGCTCACGCGAATAGCCCAACAGCGCCAGCTGGGCTGCGCCGCCCAGCAAACCCTGCGCTGCCTGCGCTGCGCCCTCGGGTGCCACCACCGACAGTGTGAGCACCACCGCCAGCCCGTGCCCCATCCCAGCGGCCACATGGCGGTGTTTGACGTGTGCAATCTCATGCGCCAGCAAGGCCGCCAGCGCTTCTTCGCTCTGCAGTTGGCGCAGCAGGCCGTGGAACACGCGGATGCGCCCGCCGACCGTGGCGTAGGCGTTGACCAGCTCCGAAGGCTCGGCGCTCACAAACACCCGCATGCCCGGCGGCAACGCCATGGTGGCCGCTACGCGGTCGGCCAAGGCTTGCAGCGCTGCGTGGCGCGCAGCGGTCGCGGTATCGGCGGGCGCTGTGACTGGCAGCAGGCGCTCGGCCAGTGCCAGTTCGTGTTCAAAGGGAAGCTTGGGCGCCAGCCAACGCGCCACCAGGCCGGTAACCAGCACCAGCGCAGCCAAGGCCGCCACGCTGGCGGCCAGCAGCCAGGCCAGTTCGCGCAGCGGGTGCTCGTCGCGTTCCAGCAGGTCTTCTGGGGGCAGTCGGTTTTCGAGTCGGGGTGCGGTCATGGCCGGTTCAGGGCGGGGACGCTGTGAGCAGCGCTGTGCCGAAGGCCATGATTTCGACCGAGGGCGTGGAAGAGCCGGCAATGGTGGTGCTTTGGAAGCGCACCCCAATCACCAGCGTGGCGCCAGCCGCCTGCGCTTCTTGCTTCAGGCGCAGCAGCGCTTCGCGGCGGGCGCGCTCCAGCAGCGTTTCATAACCCCGAAAACGGCCACCGAAAAACGCACGGAAACCGGCCACAAAGGTTTTGAAGTAGTCCGAAGAGATGACCACCGAGCCGCTGACCAGCTGCGCGCCGCTGGCGTCCACGCCCTCGGGCACGTAGCGGGTGTTGAGCGCCACCACATGGCGCAGCGACAGCTCACGCAGGCGCAGGCTGCGGTAGTGGCGCCGCTCTTGCCAACGGCCAACGCCGTAACCCACCAGCAGCAGGGCCAGCAGGAGCCAGAGGTTGAACGTTTCGAACCAAAAGCTGGCGTTCATACCAGGCGCCGGATCGGCTCGATCGTGACGGCCGAACCGTAG
>JAUXXN010000682.1 GCA_030684755.1 Hydrogenophaga sp. | reverse complement strand
ACGCGCGCTTATGCAACGCACTTGCTGAGCGAAATGTAGGCACCCAAGAAGCACAGCCACCCATGTGCGGGCCGTTCTGGGTGGGCCCGCGCAGCCAAGCCGCTCAGGCGTTGGCGATCATCCGAACCTCATCGAGGCTGGTCAGGCCCTGCAGCACCTTTTCAATGCCGTCTTGCCGCAGCGTGCGCATGCCCTCGCGTATGGCTTGCGCTTGCAGCTCTTCGGCACGGGCGCCGCGTTGCACCAGCCTTCGCAGCTCGCGCGAAACGGTCAGGAGTTCGTGAAACCCCAGCCGACCTTTGTGGCCCGTGCCGTCGCAGGCTTTGCAGCCAGGGCTGTGGTAGCGGAGCAGGCGGCCCTCGGTGCCAAAGCGCTGCACCCAGTCGGCGCGCAAAGCCGCAGGCTCAAGGCGAAGATCCTCGGGTATGACGTGCAGGTAATCTTGCAGCCATTCATCCACCAAATCGGCCGTCGCTGGCCCAGCGGTGCGGCACTGCGCGCACAGCCGCCGCCCCAGGCGCTGCGCCAGCACGGCCAAGAGCGAGTCGGCGAAGTTGAATGGGTCCATGCCCATGTCGAGCAGGCGGGTGATGGTTTCGGGCGCGCTGTTGGTATGCAGGGTGGAGAGCACCAAGTGGCCGGTGAGCGAGGCCTCGATCGCCATGTGGGCGGTTTCGGTGTCGCGGATTTCGCCCACCATGATCACGTCGGGGTCGGCGCGCAGGAAGGCACGCAGGGCCTTGGCAAAGGTCCAGTCGATCTTGGGGTTGACTTGCACCTGGCGCAGCCCCGGCTGGGTGATTTCCACCGGGTCTTCGGCGGTCCAGATTTTCGTTTCGGACCGGTTGATGTGGCCCAACGCCGAATGCAGGGTGGTGGTTTTGCCCGAACCGGTCGGGCCCACGCACAAGACCATGCCGTAAGGACGCAGAATGGCGTCGCGCAAGCGGCTGTAGTTGGCGGGTGACAGGCCAATGCCCTCCAGCGGCAGCGGGCGCGAGGAAGCCAGCAGCCGCATCACCACATCTTCAAGCCCTTGCGCGGTGGGAATGGTGGCCACGCGGAGCTCCAGTTTGTACTGGGGCGAAAAGCGGCTGAAGACGATCTTGCCGTCTTGCGCCCGGCGCCGCTCGGAGATGTCGAGATCGCACATGATCTTGATACGCGAGACCACGGCCGCACGGTAGGTGTAGGGCAGCTCCATGTGCAGGAACAGGTGGCCATCGCGGCGAAAGCGGATACGGATTTTCTCGCGTCCGGGTGGGCATTCGATGTGAATGTCGGAGGCGCCTTGCAGCGAGGCGTCGATGATCAGGGTGTTGATCAGGCGCACCAGGGAATTGTCGGACTGCTCCAGGGGGCGCTCGTCTTCGCTGTCTTCGTCTTTGGCCGAACGCTCCAGGCTTTGCAGCAGTGCGCCGCTGGTGAGCACCTCTTCGCCGCCATCGCGCAAGGTGCCACGGGTGGACTCGGCTTCGAGGCCGTGTTTTTGGTAAGCCTGCTTCAGGCCATCGGCCAAGGTGCCCACTTGCGGCAACGCGGGCACCACGCGGTACTGGGTCAAAAACTCCAGCTCGGTGATGAGGTTGCGCCGGGTCGGGTCGTCCATGGCCACGATCAGCCGCCCCTGGCGCAGCAGCAGCGGCAGCACTTGCAACCGCGAGGCCACCGCGTAAGGCACCGCCTTGAGAGCCTCCACATCGAGCGGAAAGTTCAGCACATCCACCATGGGGTAACCCATTTTGTGGGCCAACGCGGTGCGCAGGTTCTCGCGCGTGACCAGGCCTTTGCGCACCAGCAACTCACCCAGGGGCAGCCCCTTGCCCTCAACCTGTAGGCGCAGCGCATCTTCAAGGTCGGTCTCCGTGATCATGTCCAGCGCCACCAGCGCCGCGCCCAGGCGCATCACCGGCAGGTTGCGCTGCATGTCGATGGCTTCGAGCAGTTGCTCAGGCGTGATGATCTGGCGGCTGACCAGCACATCGCCGAGCCGCTGTTGGCGCAACTCGTTCTGCGATTGCACCGCCTGCAGCACCTGGACATCGGTCACATGGGCCCGTTCGACCAAAATTTCACCCACGCGAGCGCCCACGGTGAAGCTCTCGTAGGCGTGGTTGGGTATGAACACCCTGGATGTCACCCCCGCCTGACCCTGCGGAGGAAACAGAAAGAGGCCCTGCTTGACCTCGACATGCCCCACCGTCTGCCCCTGCACATCGTCTCCCACGGTCATTTGCACGAGGAAGGTGGCTTCAGGCCGGTGGGCCAGCAGTGCTTCGTGGGGGTCACCGCTGACGGTCTGTTCCGGGTGTATCGGCTCTTCCAAGGTGAGGCGCCGGAGCTGCGAGAACTTGAGCATGAGGGGCCGCTTCACACCAACGACCTGAACACCCACCTCTTCAAGCTGGAGGTCAAAGCTCAGCAACTGAACACGGTTGCGCTTTCCGCCCAGCCCCTCGATTTCGCACGACAGCGGCCCTGCGGTGGGCTGCACGCGGGGGTAAGCCGCGAACGGCGGGGTGGGCCAATCAAACGGCTGGAGTTGCCCGGGGACCGCGTCCATGGGCTGGGTAGCAGTGAAAGACATGGCGGTATTTGAAATGAATGGCCCTGGCACACGGGGTGCCCGGACGCGGGGTGGAATCCGTCGTGCGAGACCAAGTATGGTACGCGTTGGTAGAGACTTTTACCCCGTGATACCGGTTTGAAGGCAACCCAGGCGTCAGGCGCTGCGCGCAAAAAACAGCGCGCTCATCACCAGCCCGACCACGATGACGCCCACGCGCACCCATTTGGCGGGCAGCCGCTTGGACCACCGCGCACCAAAGAAGCCGCCTGCCGTGGCGGCCACCATCATCAACAGGCCTTCTTTCCATGCAATGGCGCCCGCCAGCACAAACGCGCCCACGGCCAGCCACGACAACACCAGCGAGTTGAGGTTTTTCAACGCATTCACGGTGTTGATGCGCGACTCGCCGGCCACGGTGTACAGCGCCATGAGCAAGATGCCCAGGCCGCCGTTGAAATAGCCGCCGTAAATGGCCACCAGCAGCAAGCCGGGCTCGCGCCAGGCCGCCAGCCCC
>JAUXXN010000681.1 GCA_030684755.1 Hydrogenophaga sp. | reverse complement strand
GCCAGAACCCGAACCGGTGCTCACCGCGACCGGCCGGCCCGCACCCACCATTTCACTGGCCGAGGGCCGCATTGCGCTGCACCTGGGCTGGAGCCACAAGGGCAGGGCGGCTGACGACTTGTTGCGCAAATGCGTGGCCTGGACTTGGCGCGTGAAGCTCAGCCTGTCGAGCGAACGCGATTTGTTTGCCCGCCTGCGCGAGAGCGCCGAGGCGGTGGCCATCAAGGTGTTTGCCGACAACCTGCGCGACCTGCTGCTGGCCGCACCGGCGGGGCCGCGTGTGGTGATGGGGCTGGACCCTGGCATTCGCACCGGTGTGAAGGTGGCGGTGGTGGACGCCACGGGCAAGCTGGTGGACACCGCCACGGTGTACCCGCACGAACCCCGGCGCGACTGGGACGGCTCGCTGCACACGCTGGTCAAGCTGTGCGACAAACACGGCGTGAACCTGATCGCCATTGGCAACGGCACCGCCAGCCGAGAAACCGACAAGCTGGCCGCCGATTTGATCAAGCTGATTCAGAAGGGCGCCGAGCCCGGCCACCCCTGCCACGGCCTGCAAAAAGTGGTGGTGAGCGAGGCGGGCGCTTCTGTTTACAGCGCCAGCGAATTTGCTTCGCTAGAAATGCCGGACGTGGACGTGAGCCTGCGCGGCGCGGCCAGCATTGCCCGGCGCCTGCAAGACCCGCTGGCCGAGCTGGTGAAGATCGACCCGAAGAGCATTGGCGTGGGCCAGTACCAGCACGACGTGAACCAGAGCGACCTGGCGCGCACGCTGGACGCGGTGGTGGAGGACTGCGTGAACGGCGTGGGGGTAGACCTGAACACGGCCAGCGTGCCGCTGTTGTCCAAGGTGTCGGGCCTGTCGGGCAGCGTGGCCAAGGCGGTGGTGCGCTGGCGCGAGGCCAACGGCGCATTCAAAAACCGCAAGCAATTGATGGACGTGGCCGGCCTAGGCGCGAAAACCTTTGAGCAAAGCGCGGGCTTTTTGCGCATTCGCGGCGGCGACAACCCGCTGGACATGACCGGAGTACACCCCGAAACCTACCCGGTGGTGGAGCAGATCATGGCCAAAACCGGCCAGCCGGTGGCCGCGCTCATGGGCCGGGCCGACATGCTGAAAACCCTGCGGCCTGAGCTGTTTGCGAATGAAAAGTTTGGCGTGATCACGGTCAAAGACATTTTGACCGAGCTGGAAAAACCGGGCCGCGACCCGCGCCCCGACTTCCAGGTGGCCCGCTTCAATGACGGCGTGAACGACATCAGCGACCTGCGAGAGGGCATGATTCTGGAAGGCACGGTGAGCAACGTGGCGCAATTTGGCGCCTTCATCGACCTGGGCGTGCACCAAGACGGTTTGGTGCATGTGAGCCAGTTGGCCCACAAGTTCGTGAACGACGCGCGCGAAATCGTGAAGACCGGCGACATCGTGAAGGTCAAGGTGATGGAGGTGGATGTGGCGCGCAAGCGCATTGGCCTGAGCATGAAGCTGGGCGACGCGCCTGCGTCTTCAGGGCGCGACGGCGGTCCGCGAGACAACCGCTTTGAACCCGCCCGCCAAGGCCAACGCCCCGGCCCCCGGGGCGCACAAGCCCCGGCACCCGCGCCCGCTTCGGCCATGGCTTCGGCTTTTGCCAAGTTGCAGGGCAAGCGCTGAGCTTTTTGGTGCAATCACGATGAATCGCTCCTGCCTGTGGACGCATGCCCCCATCCCAGCCTTCCTCCAGAGGGGGAAGGGGCGGGAAATTCCCCGTTGTGGTTCCCCCATCCCAACCTTCCCCCAGAGGGGGAAGGGGCAAGAAGCCTCCGGCTGTGAGGCGCCTG
>JAUXXN010000679.1 GCA_030684755.1 Hydrogenophaga sp. | reverse complement strand
CAAAACCGTCAAACTTGGGCCAAACCAGCGACAGATCGGCAAACATTTTGTCGATCTGTTCGTCGGAACCCACATCGCAGTCAAAGATCAGATGAGAGTCGAAATCGGCGGCGAAGCCGGTGATGCGGTCCTTAAAACGCTCACCCACATAGCTGAATGCCAGTTCAGCACCTTGTTGGTGGCAAGCCTTGGCAATGCCATAGGCGATGGAGCGGTTGGACAGCACGCCCGTGATCAGCAATTTTTTGCCTGCGAGAAAACCCATTGTTCAATCTCCATAGAAAATTCCAGCAGAATTGTCGCATGCCCCTTAACCGCCACCTTCTTCGCTCCCGCACCACATTCGTGCTTGCGGCGTGGCTGGCACTCACCGGCCCTGCGGCTTGGGCGGCTCACGGCTACGCGCTGTGGGGCGACTTGAAGTACCCGGCAGGGTTCACCCACTTTGACTATGTGAACCCCGCAGCGCCCAAAGGCGGCGAACTGAAACTCGTGAGCAACCTGCGGGTGTCCACCTTCGACAAATACAACCCGTTTACCCTGCGTGGCAGTGCGCCGGCCTACTTGTCCAACCTGATGTTTGACTCCCTGCTGGTGGGCTCGCTGGACGAAACCGGCGCTGGCTACGGCTTGCTGGCAGAAGACGTGTCGGCGGCGGCCGACGGTTTGTCGGTCACATTTCGCCTGCGCAGCAGCGCGCGCTTTCACAACGGTGACCCGGTGCTGGCCGCAGACGTGAAACACAGTTTTGACACCCTCATGGGGCCGCACACGTCTCCCGCCTTCAAAACCATTTTGGAGGACGTGGCCGGGCTGGACGTGCTGGACGAGCGCACCGTGCGCTACCGTTTCAAAAAGCCCAACCGCGAACTGCCCTTAACCGTGGGCGGCCTGCCCGTGTTCAGTCGGGCTTGGGGCAACGCCATCGACCCCAAAACCGGTCAACGCAAAACCTTTGACCAGGTGGTGATGGACCCGCCCATTGGCAGCGGCCCCTACAAAATCGGCCCGGTGCAGTTTGGCAAAGACATCACCTATGTGCGCGACCCGGCCTACTGGGCACGCGACTTGCCCGTGCGCCGTGGCAGCGCCAATTTCGACCGCATCCTGGTCAAGATCTACCGTGACAACACCGCCAAGCTGGAAGCGTTGAAAGCGGGCGAGTTCGATCTGATGCGTTTCTTTTCGGCCGGCGACTGGGCACGCCGCGTCAACGGCAAACGGTTCGACAGCGGTGAGCTCGTCAAGGCCGAGTTCAAACACCGCCTGCCCACAGGCTTTCAGAGCTATGTATTGAATACGCGCCGCGCGCCACTGGACGATGTGCGCGTGAGAGAGGCGCTGGGCCTGGCTATGGACTACGAGTGGATGAACCGCCAGATGTTCTACAACGCCTACCAGCGCGTGCAGGGCTTGTTTGGCAACACGGACTGCTCGCCCACAGGCACGCCCGGCCCCGAAGAGCTGGCGCTCATGGACCGCTGGCGCGAGCAGCTGCCAAAGGCCGCGTTTGGCCCCATGCTGGTGCCGCCGCGCACCGATGGCGACAGCTCGCTGCGCGCCAACCTGCGCCGGGCACAAGCCTTGTTGCGCGAAGCCGGCTGGACGGTGCAGGGCGGTCAGCTGCGCAATGCCCGGGGTGAAGCGATGGTGCTGGAGTACCTGGACAGCAACGAAACCGGCGCCCGTGTGGTCACGCCGTGGGCGCGCAACCTGGAAAAGCTGGGCATCGAACTAAAGTTCCGCCCGGTCGACTTTGCCCTGTACCAGCAACGCTTGCGCACCTTTGATTTCGACATCATCTCCATCGCTTACGGCGGCACCCACAACCCCGGTGCCGAATACGCCGACCTGTTTGGCAGCCAGGCGGCCAAAACGGAAGACTCTGGCAACTTTGCCGGTGTGGCCAGTCCGGCCGTGGACGCCTTGGTCGCCCGCATGTCCAACGCGCCGTCGAAACCCGAGTTTTTGGCCGCCTGCCGGGCACTGGACCGCGTGATCAGCCACAGCCATTACCTGGTGCCGCAGTGGTCAGCCACCACCCACCGCATGGTTTTCAACGCCAAGCGGCTCGCCCGACCCGCCGAGATGCCGCCCTACGCTGCGGGGGAAACCTGGGCCATCGATACCTGGTGGGCCAAATGAGCACCCCCTGCGTCGCGCTGCGCGCGTCACCTCCCAAGGGGGCAGCCTCTGCGGCCTGGCAAATCCAGTTCCGCGATGTTCCGGGTCGGCCACGGCTTTTCATGGCTATTGGCCTGATCGGTTAAAACATCCCCTCTATGTGGTTCTACATTCTCAAACGCATTTTGCTCATGATCCCGACCTTGTTCGGGGTCCTGCTGCTCACGTTTATGGTGATCCAGTTTGTGCCCGGTGGCCCGGTGGAGCAGTATCTGGCCGAAGCGCGGACCGGGCAGGGCGGTTCGGCCGAAGGTGGGTCGGTTTACCGGGGCGCTCAGGGTGTTGACCCGCAGCGGCTGGAGCAGATCAAAGCCCTGTATGGCTTTGACAAACCGGCGCATGAGCGTTTTTTCCAGATGGTGGGGCAGTTTGCGCGGTTTGACCTGGGCACCAGTTTTTTCCAGAACAAGGCGGTATCAGAGCTGATTGTGGAAAAACTGCCCGTGTCCATCAGCCTGGGCTTGTGGACCTTCTTCATCAGTTACCTGGTGGCTGTGCCACTGGGCGTGGCCAAGGCGGTGCGCGCGGGTTCCCGGTTTGACCTGGTCACCACGCTGCTGGTGCTGGTGGGTTACGCCATTCCCGGTTTTGTGCTCGGCGTAGCCTTGCTGGTGATTTTTGGTGGCCAGTTGCAGTGGTTTCCGCTGCGCGGGCTCACCTCGTCCAACTGGGAAGAGCTCAGCTGGGCGGCGCGCATTGTGGACTACTTGTGGCACATCACACTGCCCATCACCGCCTTGGTGCTGTGCAGTTTTGCGGTCACCACCATGCTGACCAAAAACGCCTTCGTAGAAGAAATTCGCAAGCAGTATGTGATGACAGCGCGCGCCAAGGGTCTGAGCGAGCGCCAGGTGCTTTGGAAACACGTTTTCCGCAATGCGCTCATTC
>JAUXXN010000676.1 GCA_030684755.1 Hydrogenophaga sp. | reverse complement strand
CGCAAACGCCTGGATGCCGTGGGCGTGTGTGTGGTGGGCTTTCTGACCGCCTTTGGCGGCGGCACCCTGCGCGACCTGTTGCTGGACCAGCGGCCTTTTTTCTGGGTGCGTCATGTGGAGATGCTGTGGGGCGTGCTGGCGCTGTGTGTGCTCGCCATGCTGTTTCTGCGCCACCGCCATTTTGACCTAACCGAGCGCGCTATACAGTGGCCCGACGCACTCGGCCTGGGCCTGTTTGCCGCCACCGGTGTGCACCAGGCCCTGCTGCTGGAACTACCCGCCTTGGTGGCCGTGCTCATGGGCCTGATCACGGGGGTTTTTGGCGGCGTGTTGCGCGACGTGGTGTGCAATGAAATACCCACCGCATTTCACGACCACCGGCCCTACGCCGTGTGCGCGTTTGTGGGCGGCTGGGTGTATGTGGGCCTGTGGCAGGCGGAGGCCTCAGGCTGGCTGGCGCTGGTGGCCTGCGTGGCCGTGACGGCCGGGCTGCGAGCGCTCGCCCTGTGGAGAAACTGGGCGCTGCCCGCCTGGAGAGAATGAGACAGGGAGCCCCCACACTGCGCTGGTGCGCAGAGCGGTGTGGCCCGACGTTCAGACCCGCTCAACCACCAGCGCAATGCCCTGCCCCACCCCAATGCACATGGTGCACAGCGCGTAGCGACCGCCGGTCGCGTGCAGCCGGTTCACCGCCGTGGTGACCAGCCGAGCACCGCTGGCGCCCAGTGGGTGGCCCAGGGCAATGGCGCCGCCCCAGGCGTTGACGCGCTCGTCGTCGTCCGGTAAGCCCAGCATGCGCAACACCGCCAGCCCTTGCGCGGCAAAGGCCTCGTTGAGCTCAATCACATCCATCTGCGCCAGCGTCAGGCCAGTGAGTGCCAGCACCTTTTGTGTGGCCGGTGCCGGGCCAATGCCCATGATGCGTGGGGCCACGCCCGCCGTGGCCATACCCACCACGCGGGCCTTGGGCGTCAGACCGTTTTTGGCTGCTGTGGCTTCGTCGGCCAGCAACAGTGCGCAAGCGCCGTCGTTCACGCCACTGGCATTGCCCGCCGTCACGCTGCCGTCGGGCCGCACCACGCCTTTGAGCTTGGCCAGCGTTTCCAGCGTGGTGGCGCGCGGGTGTTCGTCGGTGTCCACCACCAGCGCATCGCCCTTTTTCTGAGGAATGCTCACGGCGCAAATCTCGCGCGCCAGGTGGCCAGCCTGGATCGCGGCCACGGCTTTCAGCTGGCTGGCCAGGGCCATGCGGTCTTGGGCTTCGCGCTCTATCTTGAACTCGGTGGCCACGTTTTCTGCCGTCTCAGGCATCGAGTCCACGCCGTACTGCGCCTTCATCAGCTTGTTGATGAAGCGCCAGCCAATCGTGGTGTCGTACACCGCGTTGGCGCGGCTGAAAGCGCTCTCGGCTTTGGGCATGACAAAGGGCGCGCGGCTCATGCTTTCCACCCCGCCCGCGATCATCAGGCCGGCCTCGCCTGCGCGTATGGCGCGCGCCGCTGTACCCACCGCGTCCAAGCCCGAACCGCACAGGCGGTTGATGGTGCCGCCAGGCACTTCCAGCGGCAAACCGGCCAGCAGACTGCTCATGTGAGCCACGTTGCGGTTGTCTTCCCCGGCTTGGTTGGCGCAGCCGTACAACACATCGGTCACGGCGGCCCAGTCCACATTCGGATTGCGGGCCATGAGCGCTCGCAGCGGAATGGCGCCCAAGTCGTCGGTGCGCACACTGCTGAGGGCGCCGCCGTAGCGACCGAAAGGGGTGCGAATGGCATCGCAAATAAAAGCTTGGGTCATGTCGTCTCCTGATGTGGGGGGCTTGCCAACGGAAATGTGCATTATCTTGCATGTTTTTATGGCTGTCAGCAAGCCCTTGCACCGCCAGCAGCGGGTCAACGGCGCCGGTGCGCGACAATCTGCGCATGCTGATCCAACCCTCTCAGGCCGATGTCCGGCGTTTTTTTTGTGGCGTTTACACCAAAGCCCGTTCAGGCACGCCCTTGGACGCCATGGAAACACTGGTCAACCAGTGGATTGACGAACACCCCGAATACCACGCCACCCTGTCCGACGTGGACGCGGCCCTGCGCGACATGGCAGTGGCCAACCCAAACCAGGAAAACCCGTTCCTGCACCTGTCCATGCACCTGTCCATCAGCGAACAGTCCAGCATTGATCAGCCCCCCGGCATCCGGCAAGCGGTGGAACTGCTGGCCGCCCGCCGCCAAGACCTACACGCCGCGCACCACGAGGTGATGGAATGCCTGGGCCGCATGATCTGGGAAAGCCAGCGCGCAGGCCGCCCACCCGATGGCGAGGCCTACATTGCGCAGGTGCGCCAACGCGCCACCAAGGACTGAATAGCCCAACAAAAAAGCCGCTCTTTGAGCGGCTTTTTTGTTGGGCAAAGAACCCGCAATCAGCGGAAACGGGACTGCGGAACAACCTTCAACTCGCCCTCAACAGATGCCAAATACTTGGCAATTTCGCGCATTTCGGCGGTGGAGTACTGCTTGGCAATGCCCGCCATGATGCCGTTAGAACGGCCCACCACGTTGTTGCCCTCCACCGTGTAGGCCTTGAGCGCCACGAAAAGGTAGTCGGCGTGCTGGCCGCCAATTTTCGGATAGCTGGGGTCAATGGGCTTGCTGAAGTTGGCGCCGTGGCACGAGGCACAAGCACCTTTTTCAATCAGCGCAGCCGCTGCGGTGCTGGCGGTGCGGGGCGTTTCTGGGGCGGTTTTGTTGGCGTGTGAGGCGTAGAACGCACCCAGATCAGCCATGTCTTGCTCGGTCAGCGAACCAGCGATACCGCGCATGGACGGGTGCTTGCGGTCGCCTTTTTTGTAGGCAGCCAAAGAGGCCACGATGTACTGAGCGGTTTGCCCCGAAATCATCGGCACCTTGTGAATCTCGGGAAAGCTGTTCTGGTAACCCGGAATGCCATGGCAGCCAATACACATTTCGGCTTTTTTCTGGCCAGCCTGCACGTCACCGGTGACGCCCTGAGCGTGGGCGGTCAGTGCTGCTGCAGAAAGCGTCGCAGCGGCGACAAGGGTACGAACGATCGTGGGCAACAGTTGGTTCATTTTGCAAGCACAATGAGATGGACATTGATAAAAATCAATAGACGATTATATAGACTCGATCATCACCGCCGAATTATTGATTACCCTGACCTGCCGCACCGCGCCCGGCAGCCCCCCCTGAGCCCGGCCTGCTGGCCATCTACCTGTTGCCTCTGCCCATGAAATTCCAAGGTTCACAAAACTACGTCGCCACCCAAGACCTGATGCTGGCCGTCAACGCCGCCATCACACTCAAGCGCCCGCTGCTGGTCAAAGGCGAGCCCGGTACCGGCAAAACCATGCTGGCCGAAGAGGTGGCGCAGGCACTGGACATGCCGCTGCTGCAGTGGCACATCAAGAGCACCACCAAAGCGCAACAA
>JAUXXN010000675.1 GCA_030684755.1 Hydrogenophaga sp. | reverse complement strand
GTGGGCAAGGCCAAGTTCCCCCTGGTTGGCGACCCAACCCACACCCTGACCAACGCATTTGGCGTGCACATTCCTGAAGAAGGTCTGGCCCTGCGCGGCACGTTCGTGATCAACGCCGACGGCATCATCAAGACCGCCGAGATTCATTCCAACGAAATCGCCCGCGACGTCAAGGAAACCCTGCGCAAGCTGAAGGCCGCCCAGTACACCGCCGCCAACCCCGGCCAGGTGTGCCCAGCCAAGTGGAACGAAGGCGCCAAGACCATCGCTCCTTCCTTGGAACTCGTTGGCAAGATCTAAACACCCCCGCGCCGCGCCTATCGGCGCGTCACCCCCTTGAGGGACGATACGAGTGGCCCGGCAAAGCCGGTGCCACCGCATCCTGGGTGAACTGCCTCGCCATCGTCGGTTGCAGTTGTCTCCCTCTCTCTCTTCGGGCAGTACCGCTGCCCCATGGGCCCTCGCCACAAGCGCTTGGCCCATGCACCAGCGGCATTGATGCAATGCCCCACCTTTTCATTCTTTTCAGGAGTCCACCATGCTTGACGCCACCCTCAAAACCCAGCTTCAAACCTACCTGGGCATGCTGCGCCAGCCGATCCAGTTGATTGCTTCGCTCGACGACAGCGACACCGGCACCGAGATGCGCAACCTGTTGAACGACATCGTTTCGCTCTCCGACAAGGTCACGCTCGACACCACGGGCAACGATGCACGCAAGCCATCTTTCGTGGTCGCCCGTGCTGGAGAAACCCAGGGCGTGCGTTTTGCGGGCCTGCCGCTGGGCCATGAATTCACATCGCTGGTGTTGGCCTTGCTGTGGACCGGTGGCCACCCACCCAAGGTCGATGCCGATGTGATCGATGCCATTAAAGCCCTGGACGGCGACTTCAGCTTCGAGGTCTACATGTCCTTGAGCTGCCACAACTGCCCGGATGTGGTGCAAGCCCTCTCGCTCATGGCGATCTTCAACCCCAAGGTCAAAACCGTGGTGATCGAAGGCGGCGCATTCCAGCAAGAGGTGAACGACCGCGAAATCATGGCCGTGCCCATGGTGTTCTTGAACGGCAAAGTCTTTGGCTCGGGCCGCATGACGGTGGAAGAAATCGTGGCCAAGCTGGACACAAATTCAGGCGACCGCGAAGCAGCCAAGCTGAGTGCCAAAGACGCGTTTGATGTGTTGATCGTCGGCGGTGGCCCGGCTGGTGCGGCTGCAGCGGTGTATGCCGCTCGCAAAGGCATCCGTGTGGGTGTCGCGGCCGAGCGTTTCGGTGGCCAAACCAACGACACCATGGCCATCGAGAACTACATCTCGGTGCTGGAGACCGATGGACCCAAGTTTGCCGCTGCGCTGGAAGCCCAGGTGCGCCACTACGAGGTGGACATCATGAACCTGCAGCGCGCCGACAAAATTGTGCCCGCCACCGAAACAGGCGGCCTGGTCGCGGTGCACATGGCCAATGGCGGTGTGCTCAAAGCGCGCAGCGTCATCCTGTCAACCGGCGCGCGCTGGCGCAATGTCAACGTGCCCGGCGAGCAAGAGTACAAAAACAAAGGCGTGGCTTATTGCCCGCATTGCGACGGCCCGCTGTTCAAAGGCAAGCGCGTGGCGGTCATCGGGGGCGGCAACTCGGGCGTAGAAGCCGCCATCGACTTGGCTGGCGTGGTGGCCCATGTCACGCTGATCGAGTTTGCCGATGCCCTGAAAGCCGACGCGGTGTTGGTGAGCAAGCTCAAGAGCCTGCCCAATGTAGAGATTCACGTCAACGCGCAAACCACCGAAATCACCGGCGCTCATGGCAAGGTCAACGGCTTGGGTTACAAAGACCGCGTGACCGGTGCCATCCACCAAGTGGCGCTGGAAGGTGTGTTCGTACAAATTGGCTTGGTGCCCAACACCGAGTTCCTCAAGGGCACGGTCGAGCTGAGCCGTTTTGGCGAAATTGTGGTGGATGCCAAAGGGCACACCAATGTACCGGGTGTGTTTGCTGCAGGCGACTGCACCACTGTGCCTTACAAGCAGATCGTGATTGCTGCAGGCGACGGCTCCAAAGCCGCACTGAGCGCTTTTGATTACCTGATCCGCCAGCCGGTGGTGGCTGTGGCGTCTGCTGCCGAGGCCGCAATGGCTTGAGCGACATGCCTTCTTCGGGTTGATTGAAAGGGCTTCGGGCAACCGAAGCCCTTTTGCGTTTGGGAGCGCTGACTCAGCGCAGAGACGAGAAAATGCCCTATGACTGTACATAAATAGGCTGTGAGATGACCCGTTCAACCGCTGTCTTGCGGTTGAACCGAGCGGCATAGCTTCGGAATGTTGTCTATTTGCTAGGGGCTTACCCTAGGACGAAGCCGAGGGGCTTCGATCAGCAATTTTGCTGTAAGAAAGCGAATCCACAGTCGCACCCGTAATGCCAAAAACCTCACGGTGAACGGCATGCAAAACGTGGCGGCTCACCCCGCTGAAACAGCAAAAGCATCACACTGAGGAGATGACTTTCATGGCAAGTGACAACAACGCAAAGGGCTACTGGAGCGCCACACTGGGTCTGCTGACCAAAGTGCTGGTGATCTGGGCGGTCGTGTCTTACGGAGCGGGCATCCTGTTTGCTCCCATGCTCAACAGCATTCATCTGGGCGGCTATCCGCTGGGCTTCTGGTTCGCCCAGCAAGGCTCCATCTACATCTTTATCGTGCTGATTTTCTGGTACGCAAAAAAGATGGGCGACATCGACCGCAAATTCGGCATGCAAGAAGACTGATAACAGGACGACACACTCATGGAACTCCAAACCCTAACTTACTTGGTCGTTGGTGCCAGCTTCGCGCTGTACCTCGGCATCGCTTTCTGGGCTCGTGCGGGTAGCACCTCCGAGTTTTACGTCGCTGGTGGCGGCGTGCATCCCATCACCAACGGCATGGCCACGGCCGCTGACTGGATGTCGGCTGCTTCCTTCATCTCCATGGCTGGCCTCATCTCCAACATGGGCTACGGCGGTGGCGTGTTCCTGATGGGCTGGACCGGCGGCTACGTGTTGCTGGCTTGCTTGCTTGCTCCGTACCTGCGCAAGTTCGGCAAGTTCACCGTGCCGGAGTTCATCGGCGACCGCTTCTACTCCGGTTTCGCCCGCAACGTAGCTGTTGTCTGCTTGCTGGTGGCTTCCATCACTTACATCATTG
>JAUXXN010000390.1 GCA_030684755.1 Hydrogenophaga sp. | reverse complement strand
ACCCACAAATTTACCCATGGAAATACCTCAAAACAAACCTGGGCAGGACCGGTGGCCCTGCCGCGAAGCAATATACACCTAGGAGTGAAGGCGGGTATTTCAGTTCCGTAAAGCCTTTGCCACGCTTTGCGTTCAGCGTTGGCCTTGGGCGGCCACGGCAGCGGCCGCCGCTGCAGCCGCCTCGGCGTCGCCCAGGTAGTAACGTTTGATGAGCTTGAGATCGGCATCAAGCTCGTACACCAGCGGAATGCCGTTGGGAATGTTCACGTTCACAATGTCGGTCTCGCTGATGCCTTCTAGATACATCACCATTGCCCGGATGCTGTTGCCGTGCGCGGCCACCACCACACGCTTGCCAGCCTTGATGGCCGGTGCCAGCGCCTCGTTCCAGAACGGCATGACGCGAGCCACGGTGTCTTTCAGGCATTCGGTCAGGGGCACTTGATCGGGTTGCAGCAAAGCGTAGCGGCGGTCGCTGCGCTCGCAGCGCCCGTCGGAGGCTTCCAAGGCAGGCGGCGGTGTGTCGTAGCTACGGCGCCAGATCAGCACCTGTTCGTCGCCGAATTCTCTGGCCATATCGGCTTTGTTCAGCCCTTGCAAGGCGCCGTAGTGGCGCTCGTTCAAGCGCCAGCTCTTCACCACGGGCAGCCAAGTGCGGTCCATCTCGTCGAGGGTGTACCACAGGGTGTGAATGGCCCGCTTGAGCACGCTCGTGTAGGCGATATCGAAGTCGTAGCCTTCGGCCTTGAGCAGTTTGCCAGCCGACATGGCCTGGGACACGCCGGTGGGCGTGAGGTCCACATCGGTCCAGCCGGTGAAGCGGTTTTCAAGGTTCCAGGTGGATTCACCGTGACGGATCAGAACAAGTTTGTACATAGGTAAAAAGGGCGTTGGTGCGCGCAAAACCAGGTGGACCGAACGGCGCAAAGCGGGAACTTGCAGGCTTCGCATTCACGAAGCCTGCATAAGCAAGCCCGAACATTCTAAAATCTCAGGCTTAACTGAAAGGTGTCCCCGTGAGTTTTTTTATTGAAAACTGGATTTTGATTGCCGTTGCGTTCAGCGCGGGTGCCATGTTGATGTTTCCGGCCCTGACCTCCGGAGGGGGGGCTGACTCGCTCAATCCCGCTCAGGCGGTGCAGATGATGAACCGCGAAAAGGCCGCCGTGATCGATGTGTGTGGCGCCGACGAGTTCGCGGCCGGGCATGTGGTGGGTGCCAAGAACATTCCCCTGGCCGACTTGGAAGCCAAGCTGACCGGTGCGGTGAAGAACAAGGCCACGCCGTTGATTTTGGTGTGTGCTTCGGGCATGCGTTCAAAACGTGCTGTGGCCGTTGCCAAAAAATTGGGTTACGAGAACAGCCATTCCCTGTCGGGTGGTATGGGTGCCTGGCGTTCTGCCAGCCTGCCGGTTGAAAAAGCCTGATCATTTCAAGGCAGCTTTCTACCTTCGCACCTTTTTTGCAGGATTTCGCATGACCCCAGTCAAGATGTACACCAGCGCTTATTGCCCCTTTTGCAGCCGTGCCAAGGCCTTGCTTCAAGCACGCGGGGTGACCCAGCTCGAAGAGGTCTTTGTGGATGGGAAGCCCGACCTGCGAGCTCACATGAAAACGCTGACTGGGCGCACCAGCGTGCCGCAGATATTCATTGGCGACACCCATGTGGGTGGCTGTGATGACCTGCATGCGCTGGACGGTCAAGGCGGCTTGATGCCGTTGTTGCAGGCCTGACCAACTGCGAAAACGCCCATCCCCATGGGTCTTGTCGGCCTCATGTGGCGGGGCTGACATAATCGCCACCGGTGCCCGTTGTGGGAGCGCTACTCCCCAACGGGTTTCGTTTTTTTCAGACTACCCGAGACCTCAATATGGCCGACAACCAAGAACCCGTTTTCCAAATCCAGCGCGTCTACCTGAAAGAGGCGTCACTGGAGCAGCCCAATTCACCGGCTATCCTCTTGGAGCAGGAGCAGCCCTCAGTGGATATCCAGCTGGGCGTAGAAGCCAATCCGGTTGCCGACGGCGTGTTTGAAATCTGTGTCACGGCCACCGTGCAGACCAAGATCAAAGACAAAACCGTGTTTCTGGTTGAAACCAAGCAGGCCGGTATTTTTGAAATTCGCAACCTGCCACAAGAGCAAATGGGTCCGATCATGGGTATTGCTTGCCCGCAGATCGTCTACCCCTACCTGCGCAGCAACGTGGCCGACTTGATTCAGCGCGCTGGCTTTCCGCCAGTGCACCTGGCCGAAATCAACTTCCAGGCCATGTACGAGCAGCAGCAGGCGCAGGCCGCTGAAGACGCTCCCCGCATCATCACGCAATAAAGTGGGCGCAGCCGCACCGCTGAACATCGTCGTGCTCGGTGCCGGTGCCTGGGGCACGGCCCTGGCCATCAGTGCGGCCCGGGCTGGCGGGTCATCACACCGCGTCACGCTGTGGGCCCGCGACGCTGCGCAGGCCACCGACTTGCAGACGCAGCGTGAAAACCGGCGCTACCTGCCCGGGTTTGCGTTGCCAGACGGGCTGCGGGTGTCACAGGCCGACCTGAAGGGGCCAGACGCACCCACCCAGGGTGCCGACTTGGTGGTGGTGGCCACACCCATGGCGGGTTTGCGCGGCATGTTGGCGCATTTGCACAACCACCCGGCCCCGGTCGCTTGGTTGTGCAAAGGGTTCGAGGCGCCCCAAGGCGAGGCCGGTGTCATGGGTCTCATGGGCCACGAAATTCGGGCCGAAGTGGCGCCCCACCTGCAAGCAGGTGTGCTCAGCGGCCCCAGTTTTGCGCAAGAGGTGGCGCGGGGCCAGCCCACAGCCTTGGTGGCAGCCAGTGAGCACGCCAGCGTGCGTGCAGCCTTGGTCGCTGCTTTTCACGGCCCAATGCTGCGTGTGTATGCCAACGAAGACCAGGTGGGTGTGGAAGTGGGTGGCGCGGTCAAAAACGTGCTGGCCATTGCCACAGGCCTGTGCGATGGCCTGAACCTGGGTCTCAACGCCCGCGCCGCCTTGATTACCCGAGGGCTCTCCGAAATGACCCGCTTGGGTCTGGCACTGGGTGCACGGGCAGACACGTTTATGGGTCTGTCGGGGCTGGGCGATTTGGTGCTGACCGCTACAGGCGATCTGTCGCGTAACCGCAAGGTGGGCCAGTTGCTGGCTCAGGGGCTGAGTCTGCAACAGGCCGTGGACTCGCTCGGCCACGTGGCCGAAGGTGTTTACAGCGCCCGCACGGTAGTGCAGCGCGCCCGGTTGCTCGGCGTGGACATGCCGATCAGCGAGGCTGTGGTGGCCTTGCTCGACGGTCAACTCAAGCCCGCCCAAGCTGTTGCCGCGTTGATGGGGCGTGACCCGAAAGACGAAACGGTGTAGCCACCGCCTTTGGCGTGGCGCTGCCCTTGCGCTGTTCTGCTGACGATTTTCAATCGGCGTGCGGTGCCCCCAACCCAGGATGCCGTGGAACCGGCTTTGCCGGGCCACCAGCATCGCCCCTTGGGGGGTGACGCCGCAGGCGGCGCGGGGGGGCGTTACACCTCGAAATTGTCAATCAACCGCGTGTTGCCTAGGCGTGCAGCACCCAGCACCACCAGCGACTGCGCGGTGGTGGCGTCGGCTGTGTAGGGCGGCTGCAAGTCAACCCGACGGCGCACGGTCATGTAGTCGGGTTGCCAGCCACGTGCCGCCAGGGCTTGCATGGCGCGGTCTTCTAGGCCGACGCGGTGCGAAGGCAGCCCTTCGGCCGCGGCCAGAGCGTCGCGCGCCAGGCTGCGCAGGGCCAGCGACAGTTGCACCGCTTCAGCCCGTTCTGCTTCGCTCAAGTAGCTGTTGCGCGAACTCAGCGCCAGGCCGTCGGGCGCGCGCTGGGTTTCGCCGCCCACCACGGTGATGGGCAAGGCGAACTGCTGCACCATGCGCCGAATCACCATTTGTTGCTGGTAGTCTTTTTTGCCAAACACGGCGTAGCGCGGGCCTTTGGCCTGGGCAAACACACACTGGAACAGCTTCATCACCACGGTGCTGACGCCGACAAAAAAGCCGGGTCTGAATTGGCCCTCCAAAATATCGGCCAGCTCGGTAGGCGGCTGCACTTTGAAGCCCTGCGGCTCGGGGTACAGCTCTTTTTCCGAGGGCGCAAACACCACGTCGCAACCTTCGGCGGCCAGTTTGTCGCAGTCTGCCTGCAAGGTGCGTGGGTAGGTGTCAAAGTCTTCGTGCGGTGCAAACTGCAAGCGGTTCACAAAGATGCTGGCCACCGTCACATCGCCCAATGGCTTGGCGGTGCGCACCAAGTCCAGGTGGCCGTTGTGCAGGCTGCCCATGGTGGGCACAAAAGCGGGTGAGTCGAACGGTTGCAGGGCCGCTCTCAGGTCGTTGATGGTGTGAACGATGTGCATGAGGGGAGGGGTGCGAAGATGGCAGTGAACACCAGCCGGGCTGGATTGGTCAGTCGGCTGGAGTTACCCCCTTTGGGGGCGCAGTGCGGTGGGGAAGGTTGTTGTCACCAAGCGTGGAGTTGATCGTCGGGGAAGCTGCCGTTTTTAACAGCACTGACATAGGCGGCCATGGCTTCACGCACGCTGCTCGCACCGTCCATGAAGTTGCGCACAAACTTGGGGTTTTTGCCCAGATTGATGCCCAGCATGTCGTGCATCACCAGCACCTGGCCCGCCGTGCCTTTGCCCGCACCAATGCCGATGGTGTGGCAGGTTTTGAGTTCGGTGGTGATTTCAGAGGCCACTGTGGCGGGCACCATTTCCAGCACCAACATGTTGGCGCCTGCGTCTTGCAGCTCCAAGGCGTGGCGCCTGAGCGTGAGCGCAGCCGAATCGCCACGCCCCTGTACCCGGTAACCGCCCAGTGCGTGCACGGTCTGTGGCGTAAGACCCAGATGGGCGCAAACGGGAATGCCGCGCTCGACCAAAAATTGCACCGTCGGCGCTGTCCAGCCACCACCCTCCAGTTTGATCATGTGGGCGCCAGCGCGCATCAGTTCTGCGGCGCTGCGCAATGCCTGTTCTTTGCTCTCGTGGTAACTGCCGAAAGGCAAGTCGCTGATGACCCAGGCGGTGGCCTGTATGCGCTGAAGGCCGCGCACCACGCTTTCGGTGTGGTAGCGCATGGTTTCCAACGTCAC
>JAUXXN010000666.1 GCA_030684755.1 Hydrogenophaga sp. | reverse complement strand
CTGGAGGCCAACACCCAACGCATCGGGCGCATTGCCAGCGTGCGCTTTGAAGGCGTGAGTGAAGATCGAGCCGAACGCCTAGCGGTCACCATGGACACCGCCGCTGGCTTGCGCGTGGACGTTCCGCTGATTGAACGTGATTTGCAAAAACTGGCCGCAACCAGCGACTACGAGCGGGTGGATTACCGCCTGAGCCGGCGCGAAGACAGCGGCGAAGAGGACCTGACGATCCGCCTGCGCCCCAACGACTGGGGACCCAACTACTTGCGTGTGGGGCTGGACTTGCGCACCGATTTTCAGGGCCAAGGCGCGTTCAACCTGCGCATCAGCCACAACCGCCACTGGCTCAACGAACGCGGTGCCGAGTGGCGCAACCGCGTGCAACTGGGTGAGACGGTGGGTTTGTACTCCGAAATCTTCCAGCCACTGGACCTCGCCAGCGAACGCTTTGTGGCGGCCTATGTGGACGCGAATGTGCGCAAAGTGGCACTATTCAACCCCGAAGGGAATGCACTCGCGCTGGTGCAACGCCAGGGCATCCAGATGGGCGCCGACATCGGCTGGCCCATGGGATTGCAGGGCCGTTTGGGCGATATGAGGGTGGGGCTGGTGGCCGCTCAGCGGCGCGCCACACCCGAACTGGTGGCGGGCTTGCTGCCCAAGAACGCGGTGCAGTCGCTGGATTGGCGCGAAGTGGGCTTGCGCGCTTCGATCATTTCAGACCAGCTCGACCACGCCAACTTTCCCTCCGCCGGCTACCGCGCCAAGGGCGAGGTGGTGGTGGGACAGCGAAGTTTTGAAGGCAACAGCAGCACCCGTTTTCACCGCATGGAAGGCAGCGCTACCGGCGTCAAAACCTGGGGGGCGCACACCCTCAACATGGGCGGACGGTTCGCACACGCCAGTCAGATTCCCCCCGGCGCACTCGACGAATACTCGCTCGGCGGCTTCCAGCAACTCTCGGGTTACCGGGTGGGCCAGGTGGCGGGCAACTACATGCTGTTTGGCCGCCTCAGCTACTACCGCCGCTTGCCGCTGCGCGTGGGCGTGGCCCGGGGCCTGTTCGCAGGTGGCTCGATAGAGGCAGGCAACGCATGGACAAAAAAGAGCGACATCAGCTTTGAAGGCTTGCGCGCTGGCGCCAGCTTGTTTGTGGCTGCCGACACCGGGATTGGCCCGTTGTACCTGAGCGTAGTGAGTGCGCCGCGCGGCTACACCGGGCTGTACCTGTTTCTGGGCCGACCGTGAGCCATGGAGGCCACGGCTTCTGACTCAGCTTTTGAAATACACCACCTGGTGGGTGGTGGCCAGCAGGTGGCCGGCTTCGTTCCAGAGTTGGGCGGTCTGGTCAAAAAACCCATTGCGAAAGGCCTGCGCACGCGCCTGGCCCAGCACCCAGCCGTGGCCCACTTCGGCCAGCTGCACGGAACTTGCATGGAAATACACCGTCATCGACACCGTGCCCACAGGTACGCGCGTGGCGCGGCGCAGCCAGATGCGTGGAAAAAATACATCGGCCAATGCAGCGAGACCGCAGAGGTCCAGCGAGCGTAGCTGTGTCTCACGCATCCACAAGCGCGAGCGGCTTTCGCTGCCCGTGCCGTCCCAGCTGTTCGGGATCGCCCCTTCGATGGGGCGCATCTCGTAGCGCCGGATCCACTCAACCGGTGAAGGCAAGGTGTACGGCGGCACCTCAGCCGGTGTCGCCACAGCGGGCATGGGCTCGTCGTCCACGCTCCAGGTTTCGCGGCGCGCAGCCGTCACGGCCGATGCGGTCACCACCGTCTCGGTGTCGCCCGATGCGGTGATCTGCGTGACCGCCATCACCCAGTGCTGGGTCGAGCGGTTGGTGCGCACCGGCTGCGCAGACACGGTAAAAGGGCCGTCGGCCATAGCAGCACAAAAGTTCACCGTGAGCGACAGCGGCTCGCCCAGCAAAGCGGGATGCAACATCACCGCGTTCAGCACCGTGGCGGCCGTGATGCCGCCAAACGGCCCCACCATGTTGGCATAGGCGGGTGACGTGGCGCCGGTGTACTCACCATCGGCCGTGGCGGTGAGCGCGATAGCCTGGTCGAAAACGTGTGGGTTCATAGGAGACAGTGTGCAAACAATATGGGGAGTCCACAGTCTTCCACGCGACGCAGCCTCCCTGCGCCTGCGAGGTCCCACCCAGGGCACAGCGGAACCGGCTTTGCCGGGCCGCCAGTGCCGCCCCCCTGGGGGGGTGACGCGGAGCGGCGCGGGGGGAACCCGTTTACACGCGCTCAAAAATGCCTGCAGCACCCTGCCCCATGCCCACGCACATGGTCACCATGCCGTAGCGTTTGTTGTGGCGACGCAGCGCATGCACCACGGTGGCCGCACGGATGGCACCGGTGGCACCCAGCGGGTGGCCCAACGCAATGGCGCCTCCCATGGGGTTCACCTTGGCCGGGTCCAGGCCCAGGGTGTTCATCACGGCCAGCGACTGCGCTGCAAAGGCTTCGTTCAGCTCGAACCAGTCGATGTCGTCCTGCTTCAAGCCTGCGTTTTTCAGCGCCGCCGGAATCGCCTCCACAGGACCAATGCCCATGATGTGCGGCGGCACGCCGCGCGATGCGTAGCCAACAAAGCGGGCCAGTGGCGTGAGGTTGTAGCGCTTCAAGGCGGCCTCGCTCACCAGGATCAACGCACCCGCGCCGTCACTGGTCTGCGAGCTGTTGCCCGCGGTCACCGAGCCGCGCGCGGCGAACACGGTGCGCAGCTTGGCCAAACCTTCGAGCGAGGTGTCGGGGCGCGCGCCTTCGTCCAGGCTGATGATGCGGCTGCGGGTGGCGACCTCGGCGGTCTCCAGATTCACGCTGCGGTCCGTCACCTCCACCGGTGTGATTTCGTCACTGAACTCGCCGTTCTTCATGGCGATCATGGCGCGCTGGTGCGACTGCACGGCGAAGGCGTCCTGCGCGTCGCGCGACACCTTCCACTGCTGCGCCACCTTCTCGGCCGTCAGGCCCATGCCGTAGGCGATGCCGTAGCTCTCCACATCGTCGGTGTTACTAAAAATGGCGGGCGACAGGCTGGGCGCGTTGCCCATCATCGGCACCATACTCATGCTCTCGGTGCCGGCGGCGATCATCACGTCGGCCTCGCCGACGCGGATGCGGTCGGCCGCCATCTGCACCGCCGACAGGCCCGAAGCGCAAAAGCGGTTGACGGTGATGCCGCCCACCGAGTTGGGCAACCCGGCCAAGATGGCACCAATGCGCGCCACGTTCAGGCCCTGCTGCGCCTCGGGAATGGCGCAACCGCAAATCACGTCTTCCACGGCTTTAGGGTCCAGACCCGGCACCTGGGCCATGGCCGAGCGCAGGGCGTGGGCCAGCAGGTCGTCGGGGCGCAGGTGCTTGAAGGCACCTTTGTGCGAACGGCCAATGGGGGTGCGGGTGGCGGCGACGATGTAGGCGTCTTGGAGGTGTTTCATGGTGGTTCCTAAGTGTCTTGCCCCTTCCCCCTCTGGGGGAAGGTTGGGATGGGGGCAACGCCCGCCAAGCTGTTGAGTTGATGAAGGATGGCGCTCAGCACGCCATCGAGGTTTTGAAACGGTGCGTTGGACGGGAAGCGCAATACGACAAAGCCTTGGGCTTTGAAGAAGGCGTCCCTTGCAAGGTCGTAGGCCTGGTTGTCTTCATGCTGCGAACCATCGAGCTCGATGATGAGCTTCGGTTCGAGGCACGCGAAGTCGGCGATGTAATGGCCCAAGGGATGCTGTCGGCGGAACTTGAAGCCCAGTTGCTCACCCCGAAGCCCCGACCAGAGCTTTCGCTCGGCGTCGGTCATGTCCCGTCGCAATGCTTTCGCATTGACTTGGGCTTTGGGGGTGGCTTGGTTTTGCATGGTTGTCTGGCTGGCGGAGAGCCCCCATCCCTACCTTCCCCCAGAGGGGGAAGGGGTCAGGCACGCCCCCCGGAGAGGTGTGTTGCTCCTTCCCCCAGAGGAGGAAATGGTTTTGCTCCTTCCCCCTCTGGGGGAAGGCTGGGATGGGGGCCTGCGCACCAAAAACATCACATCAATTCCGAACCGGCCTACCCGTGTTCAACATCCCCAGAATCCGCTCCTGCGTCTTCGGATGCACGATCAGCGAGCAAAAAGCCTGTCGCTCTAAGGTCATCAAATATTCCTCGTTCACCAGCGTGCCCGGCTCCACATCGCCACCCGTCACCACGCCCGCGATCAGCGACGCAATATGGAAGTCGTGCTGGCTGATGAAGCCGCCGTCGCGCATGTTGACCAGGCTGCCCAAAATAGTGGCTTTGCCGTCGCGCCCGGCCACCGGGAACAGACGCTTGTGCGGTGCGCGGTAGCCACCGATGAACAAGGCCTTGGCCTCGTTGATAGCGACGAACAGCAGTTCGTCCTTGTGCGGCACGATCACGTCGGAGTGCAGCACGTAGCCGAGCTTGCGCGACTCCAGCGCACTGGTGCCCACCTTGGCCATGGCCGCAGCGGTGAAACCCTCGGTCAGGAACGGCAGCAGGTCTTTGCCGGTCGAAGTTTCGGCGTTTTCGGCTGCGCGGCGGGCGATGTAGGTAAGGCCGCCCGCACCGGGCACCAAACCCACGCCCACTTCCACCAGACCGATGTAGCTTTCCATGTGGACCACGCGGCGGGCGCTGTGCACGGCCAACTCGCAGCCACCACCCAGTGCCAGGCCGCGCACCGCAGACACCACCGGCACGCTGGCATAGCGCAGGCGCAGCATGGTTTGCTGCATGAAACCTTCGGCGTCTTCGATGGCGCTCACGCCCACCGCCATGAAGGCGGGCAACATGGCTTGCAGGTCGGCACCGGCGCTGAAAGGCTCGTCGCCCGACCACACCACCAGGCCTTGGTATTCCTTTTCAGCCAAATCCACGGCGGCCATGAGGCCTTCGCACACATCGGGGCTGATGGCGTGCATCTTGGTTTTGATGCTGGCGATCAGCACCTCGCCATCCAGCGTCCACACCCGCAAGCCGTCGTTTTCTTCGAGGGTGGTGCCAGCGGTTTCAAACTTCGGCCCCGCTTCGCCCAGCAGCAGTTCGGGGAAGTGCTGGCGTGCGTACACCGGCAGGCTGCGGCGCGCTTCAAACACGCCTTGGCTCGGGTTCCACGAACCTTGCGACGTATGCACGCCACCGGCTTCGGCCACCGGGCCGTTGAACACCCAGTCGGGCAGTGGTGCCGTGCTCAGTGCCCTGCCTGCGTCAATGTCTTCTTGCACCATGCGGGCCACGTCCAACCAGCCCGCTTCTTGCCACAGCTCAAACGGGCCTTGCTTCATGCCGAAGCCCCAGCGCATGGCTTGGTCCACGTCGCGGGCGGTGTCGGCAATGCTGGCCAAGTGCACGGCAGCGTAATGGAAGCTGTTGCGCAAAATGGCCCACAGAAACTGGCCTTGCGGACCTTCTGCGTTGCGCAGCAGCTTCAAGCGCTCGGCGGCGGGGCGCTTGAGCATGCGGCCATAGACCTCGTCGGCCTTGGCGCCCGCAGGCACGTATTCGCCGCTCTCCAGCTCGTAGCGCATGATGTCGCGGCCCACCTTCTTGAAGAAGCCAGCCTTGGCTTTCTGGCCCAGGTGGCCTGCGTCAATGAGCGCCTTGAGCACCGGCGGTGTGCCGAAACTCTCGTAAAACGGATCGGTCTCCAGACTCAGGTTGTCTTGCAGCGTCTTGACCACATGGGCCATGGTGTCCAGACCCACCACGTCGGCGGTGCGGAAGGTGCCGCTGCTGGC
>JAUXXN010000387.1 GCA_030684755.1 Hydrogenophaga sp. | reverse complement strand
GGTGCGCACTTGTCCGCGGAAAAACACGCGGGCCAAGATGTTGCGGACCAGCACAGCCAAGGTAATGAGCAATGCGCCACCCCAAGCCAGGTTGATCCAGTTTTCGTAGGGGCTCATGGCGAACTGGAAAATAACGACGGGCAGATTGGCCATGGGAGCACCCATGTTGGTGCTGAAGAACTGGTTGTTGAGCGCGGTGAAGAGCAATGGGGCGGTTTCGCCGCTGATACGGGCCACTGCCAGCAGCAAGCCGGTGATGACACCGCTCTTGGCTGCGCGCAAGCTCACCATGGTGGCCACTTTCCAGCGTGGGGCACCCAGCGAAAAGGCAGCTTCACGCAGGCTTCCAGGAACCAAACGCAACATGTTTTCGGTGGTGCGCATGACCACCGGAATGGCAATCAGCGACAGGGCCAAGGCACCGGCATAACCCGAAAAGTTGCCCACCGTGGCAACGGCGATAGCGTACACAAACAAGCCCAGCACGATGGAGGGAGCCGACAACATGATGTCGGTGACAAAGCGGGTGAATTCAGCGGTTTTGCTGGCATCTCCGTATTCGCTGAGGTAAATACCGGCCAAGATGCCAATGGGTGTGGATACCAACACCGACAGGCCCACAATCATCAAGCTGCCGACAATGGCGTTGCGCAGGCCACCGCCTTCAGAACCGGGGGCTGGTGTGTCTTGGGTAAACAGGCTGAGTTCCAGCGCGGCGAAACCGTTGGAAAACAACACGAAAAGAATCCACAACAGCGCAATCAAGCCCAGCGTCATGGCACCCATTGACAGTGTGAGTCCAACCAGATTGATGCGCTTGCGGCTGCGGTAGAGGGGGGTCGTATTTGTTTGCATGGTAGTGCTACAGGCGTTAGGGCTGTGGGTTCTGCGTATATGGGCTTTATGTGCCTTTGGCTTTTTCAGCCCGGATAATCAGCAACTTGGCGACCGCCAACACCACAAAGGTGATACAGAACAACAAGAAACCCAAAGCAAACAAGGTGTTGAAGTGCAGGCCCTCAGCCTCGCCAAATTCGTTCGCCAGCACCGAGGCAATGGACGTGCCGGGAGAGAACAGCGAAGTGGGCAGGCGGTTGGCGTTGCCAATCACAAAGGTGACTGCCATGGTTTCACCCAATGCGCGGCCCAAGCCCAACATGATGCCGCCGATAACGCCTTTTTGCGTGTAAGGCAGCACCACTTTGCGAACCACTTCCCAGGTGGTGCAACCCAATCCGTAGGCCGATTCGCGCAAAATGGGCGGTGTGATTTCAAACACATCGCGCATCACCGCAGCTACGAAAGGCAGCACCATAAAAGCCAAGATGATACCGGCGGCCAAAATGCCCAACCCGTTGGTAGCACCACCAAACAACCAGCCAATCAACGGCATGCCACCGAGCACGTTTTGCAGCGGAACCTGCATAAAGTCGGCGTAAAACGGCGCAAAAACAAACAGACCAAACATGCCGTAAATGATGGACGGCACTGCCGCCAACAATTCAATGGCGGTGCCCAAGGGGCGACGCAACCAGACCGGGCAGGTTTCGGTCAAAAACACCGCAATACCAAATGCCAGCGGCACCGCCAGCAGCAGTGCAATACCGGCACTGAGCACCGTGCCCACCATGGAGATAGCAGCACCAAATTCGTCGTTAACAATGTCCCATTCGACGTACCACAGAAAATGGGCGCCGAACTTGGCAAAGGTGGGCCAAGCATTGACGAACAGCGAAACGATGATGCCCACCAGGGCCGCCAACACCAGCAACGAAAACGTCTGCGTGAGACGGTGAAAGATGGCGTCTTGCACGCGCTGCTTTTTCGCCACGGCCACCATGGAAGCAGTGGGCAAATCTGAGGAAGTTGAAGGGTTTTGTGACGTATTCATAGTCGCAGTTGCTGGCATGCTGCCTCCCTGGATGGGCGAAATAAGAACAACAAACCACCAGCACGCTTCACGGGTGCTGGTGGTTCAGGGTCTGCAGGGTGCAGACCCGGTGAAACATCACTTGTTGTTGATCAGCGACCAAACGCGGGTGCGAATCTGGTTGGTCAGCACGTCAGGCAGTGCCACATAGTCGAGCTCTGCGGCCATTCCTTTGCCGTTCTTGAACGACCAGTCAAAGAACTTCAGCACTTCGGCGCTTTCGGCCTTGTTGGCTGGGTCTTTGTACATCAGGATGAACGAAGCGGTGGACACAGGATAGGCGTTGGCGCCTGGCTGGTTCACGATGGACAAGCCCATGCCAGGCACGCTGAACCAGTCAGCACCGGCAGCGGCGGCAGCAAAAGCGTCATCACTGGGCATGACGTAGTTGCCGTCTTTGTTCTGCAGCGCCATCACAGGAATGTTGTTGCGCTTGGCGTAGGCGTATTCGACGTAACCAATAGAACCACTGGTGCGGCTCACGAGGGCAGCAACACCTTCGTTACCGCGACCACCGATGGAGGTGGAAGCTGGCCACTTGACGGCGGCGCCCTTGCCCACGGTGTCAGCCCAGTCTTTGCTGACGGTGGACAGGTAGTCGGTCCAGTTGAAGGTGGTGCCCGAACCATCGGCGCGATGCACCACGGTAATGGCCGTATCTGGCAGGCGCTTACCTGGGTTCAAAGCAGCCAACTTGGGGTCGTTCCACTTGCTGATTTTGCCCATGAACATCTCAGCCAACACCGGGCCAGTTACGCGCAAATCACCCTTGGCAAAACCAGGCAAGTTGAACGAAGGCACAGTGCCACCGATGATGGCGGGGAACTGAACCATGCCGTCCTTGTCGAGATCTGGACCAGACACTGGCGCGTCGGTGGCACCGAAAGCCACGGTCTTGGCACGAATCTGGCGCATACCGCCCGAAGAACCAATCGACTGGTAGTTCAGGCCGACGCCGGTTTCTTTTTTGTAGGCCTCAGCCCACTTGGCGTAAATGGGGAATGGAAAGGTAGCGCCAGCGCCGGTAATGTCGGCAGCCAGGGCAGAACCCATGGCCAGGGTGGCGAAAGCGGCAGCAGCCACGGTCTTGATCAGGGTGCGCTTGGTGTTCATGAGAGTCCTTTCGGTTGTTGAGTCAAATCCACAACCGCGACTTTAGGGAGTCAATGTGACAAGCCTGTGACAGTCACACAAGCCCTTGACATCAGCGCTGTCAACATAAGGGTCCCCTCAAGCCACTCAAGCGCTCAAAGCATCTGAGCAATCGCCTCCACGTCTTCGGCAAACATCTGGCCACGCTCGGCCAGCAGCAAGCGGCCATCGGCACCGCGCAGCAGGGTGATGGGCAGCCCACGCGGTTTGGGGAAGGTTTTGCGCCAGTCGGGGCTGGCCCAAGCAGCTGGGAAACTGTAGCCCTTTTGTTTGAGGTAGGCGCTGGCGGCACCGGGGTTGCGGTCGATGGAAAGCGCCAACATCTGCAAGCCTTTGGCCCGCTGGCTTTGCCACAGGCGCTCCATGCTGGGGCTTTGCAAGGCGCAAAACGGGCAGGTGCTGGACCACCAATACACCAGCAGGGGCTGGTGGGCATGTTGCGCCGCATCAAACAACGCACCGTCGAGCAGCCGAATGGGCGGCACGTTCAACACACTGCCGATTGCGGGCAGTG
>JAUXXN010000662.1 GCA_030684755.1 Hydrogenophaga sp. | reverse complement strand
TAGGAGTTCCACACCATGAGCGTTCTAGGCAAAACCATCGTCAACACCGGCGTCAGCTCGGGCATTGGCAGCGACACCGCCAAGCTGCTGCGTCTTCAAGGCGCCCGCGTCATCGGCGTTGACCGCAACGACCCCACGCTGACCCTTGACGGCTTCGTCAAGGCCGACCTCTCCACACCTGCGGCCATCGACGCCGCCATGGCCCTGTTGCCTGAGCGCATTGATGCGCTGTGCAATATCGCTGGCGTGCCGGGCACTTCGCCGGTGGACCTGGTGGCCAAGGTCAACTACCTGGGCCTTCGGCACCTGACGTTGGGCCTGCTGGACCGCATGGCTGGTGGCAGTGTGGTCAATGTGTCGTCCATTTTGGGCGCTGAATGGCCCGCCCGCCTGGAGCCGCACCGCGCGCTGGCGCAGACCGCATCGTTCGCCGACGGCCAGAGCTGGCTCGAAAAGAACCCGGTGCCACAAGAGACGTGTTACCAGTATTTCAAGGAAGCGCTGATCGTCTGGACCTACACGCAATCGCAGCAGCTCTTCATGCAGCACAACGTGCGCATGAACTGCGTGGCACCCGGCCCGGTGTTCACCCCCATCTTGGGCGACTTCGTTCAGATGCTGGGCAACGAGCGGGTAGAAAAAGACGCCCACCGCATGAAGCGCCCCGCTTTCAGCGATGAAGTGGCCTCGGTGATTGCGTTCATGTGCAGCGATGCTTCGCGCTGGGTCAGTGGCATCAACCTGCCGGTCGACGGCGGCTTGGCATCGACCTACATCTGATCGCAGCCTCTGAATCAGCCACCACAGGAGAACCAACTTGTCGCCTCAATCCATCGCGCTGCTGACAGGAAAAGTCCGTTGCATCGACACCGGCGGCCCCGGCCCCGCCGTGCTGTTGACGCACGGCATCGGTGAATCGCTGGAGTTCTGGCATCCGCAGATCGAGGCGCTGGGAAAGACGGTGCGGCTGGTGGCCTGGGACATGCCAGGTCATGGCGAGTCCGATATCCCGGCGGCTGTCATGGACCTGCAGGCCGTGGCCCACAGCGCTTGGCTGTTGCTCGACCACCTGGGCATTGAGTCGGCCCATCTGGTGGGCAACTCGTTGGGCGCGGCGGTGTCGCTGCGCATGCTGGGTCAAAAGCCAGCGCGCACGCGCAGCCTGTTGCTGGCGAATTCGGCCACCCTCGGTCCCGACGTGTTCGGTGCCTTCAAGGCCATGACCTTGCCTTTGCTGGGCGAGCTGATGAACAAGCCCAGCGCCAAAGGGGTCGAGATGCAGATCAAGGCCATCGTGCACCGCACCGAGGCCATCACGCCTTCGGTGCGGGCGGCCATTGAACGCAACATCCACCGGCCCGGCGGCGCGGCGTATTTTCTGGCCACGTTGCGCATGATGACCAGTTTGCGCGGTCAGAGTGCGGTCGTCTGGCAAGAGTCGCACCAATTGCTTCGCCAGGTGAAGGTGCCCACCCTGGTCCTGCACGGCCAGCAAGACGTGGTGCTGCCCGTCAAGCATTCCGAGCAGGCACATGCCCTGGTGCCCGGCTCTGAACTGCTGATCCTCGACGGTTGCGGGCACACCCCGCAGCTGGAGCAGCCGTTCGTCTTCAATGCCCGACTGGCGGAGCTGGTGCGGCGCGCCGAGAACTGAGCAGACTTCAGCGCGCCACGCGTTCGAGCAGCGCCAGCAACTGCTTGCGCTCGCTGGCCACGTCCAGGCGGCAAATCAAACCCGAAGCTTCCAGCGCACCGACCAGCTTGAGCGCGCTCGGTCCCGAGAAGCCCAGTTTCCATCTGACCGCCCAAAGGCACACGCCGCAGTTGAAGCAACCTGCAGTTTTCAACGAAATGCAGGGTGCTTTGGTGGCTGCGCTGGTGGCTTTTGGGTGTCAGCGCAGCCGACCGATGTAGCGGGTGTCGGACTCGTCACCGTCGGCGGGTTTTCCGCCCAACTTGGCAGAAATCGATTCCAAAAACCCGCTGGCGGGCACCGAGTCGCCAAACCCGCTGACCCGGGTTGAGCTGTCCGGGCGGGCCGCACCGCTACCGGTTTGCCCGGCGCGCAGCGCTTCTTGGGCTTTTTGCAGCAGCGGTTTGCGCACCGGAATACCCATCTCGGCAATGGCCGCTTCCAGTTTGTCGGCCCAGGGCAGCAGTTCGACGTGGCCATCACTGACTGCTTTTTCGCGTGCAAATCGCACGATCTCACGCGCATAGTCGGCGTTGGTCGCCATCCATTCGGTGTCGGTTACGCGGCCGCTCTTGCGACGCAGCAACACATGCAAGTGGGCGGCGGTGGCGAATGTTTCGCTCTGAGACATGGCATTTTCTCAGTGACCAATTTGTTCGTGGTGCAGCGCCAGGTCCAGCCCCGCTCGCTCGTCCTCTTCTCGCACCCGCAGGTCGGTCAGGCGAGACGTGATCCACAGCACCACCGCCGTCATGACCAGGCTGTAGCCCAGCACGGCGACGCAGGCGATGAGCTGGGTAACGACGCTGCCTTCAACGCCCCCGATCAATGGATCGGCCAAAACGCCCGTGAGCAAAGCCCCCACCAGACCACCCACGCCGTGCACGCCGAACACGTCGAGTGAGTCGTCTGCTTGCAACTTGCGTTTGAGTGCGGTGGCACCCCAGTAGCACGTTACACCGGCCACCAAGCCGATCACCAGCGCGCTGAGCGGCGAGACAAAGCCAGCCGCCGGGGTGATGGCCACCAGCCCCGCCACCACGCCCGAGCACAGGCCCAACAGCGATGCCCGTTTGCGCGCCACCCACTCGGCGCCCATCCAAGACAAGGCGCCAGCCGCGGCCGCAATGTGCGTGACCAACAGCGCCAGCCCGGCGCGGCCATCAGCGGCCAAGGCCGAGCCCGCATTGAAGCCAAACCAGCCCACCCACAGCAAGCCGGTGCCGACCATGGTCAGCCCCAGGTTGAACGGCACAAAGGCTTCACGCCCATAACCTTTGCGTGGCCCCAGCGCATAGGCGCAGACCAGCGCGGCGGCGCCTGCATTGATGTGCACCACGGCGCCACCGGCAAAGTCGAGTGCGCCCAGTTGGGCCAGCCAGCCACCGGGCTCCCAAACCCAATGGGCAATGGGCGCGTACACCACCAACAACCACAGGCTGCTGAACAACAGCAGGGCACCGAAGTGCATGCGCTCCACCAGCGCGCCCACCACGAGGGCGCAGGTGATGATGGCAAAGGTGAGTTGGAACATGGCAAACACCGACTCGGGCAGGTGTGGCGCGATGTGGCTCACCGTTACCTGGGCGCTGGCACCCAGGTATTGGATGCCGGCAAAACCCATGCGCTCCACGCCACCGATGAACCCCCCTAGAGCGTCGCTGCCGGGTGTGAAAGCCAGGGAATACGCCAGCGCAAACCAGAGCACGCTGACCACCGCCGCGATGCCCACCACACTGGCCATGGTGTTGAGCACGTTGATGCGCCGCACCATACCAGCGTAAAACAGGGCGATGCCGGGCAGCGTCATCAGCAGCACCAGTGCAGTGCTGACCATGAGCCAAGCGGTGTCGGCACTGCTGATGTTGCTGGTTGCCACCAAGCCGGGCGCGGTCAAGGCAACCGGGGCCGCTTGAGCCCAGAGAGAGGAAGGGGCGGCGAGTGAGAGCCCCATGAGCAGGGCCACAAGCGGGGCACGAATTTGGTGCATTTTGTTTCCTTTCCAATTTTGATGGAGCAATTGCATTTCCCGTGCCATACCCCCAAAAAACCAAGGGAAAATCCCAATGCACATGCCTGGTGCGAGCCGTTACAGTTCCGTCACTCGCCAACAGTGCACATCGCTGTTGACCGCGGGGGACCGAGGAGACAAGCCCAGTCCAATCAAAAAATCTGCTTCAGCGTCCCCAGAGATGCGAGACATCACAAGCCAGCTCTTCGGAGTTGGTTTTTTTTTGCCTGTGCCTTCCGTAGATCGACCGGTAAGCAGCGAGGCATGTGGCCATGGATTGCACGCCTGCGCGCAGGCTCCCGGCGCGGCCCCGGCCTGTGGCGTGCGATCAGACTTCCGGCACTTCTGCAAACAACTGCTGCGCCCCGATTTCCAGCGCCACGCTGGCGAGCGTCACCGATTCACCCCGCGCAAACGGGTGCAGCACCCACAGCCCATCGGCACCTTTGCGGTAGCAGTCCGTGCTGCGCGTGTCCAGGTCAATCACCACGTATTCCTCCAGGCTGGGCAGGCTGCGGTAATGGCTGAATTTCACGCCTCGGTCATAGGCGGCGGTGCTGGGCGAGAGGACTTCGGCAATCAATTTGGGCTCTGTCTTGACCAGAGGGCTGGCCACATCGAGCGCGCTGCAAGTGACCAGCACGTCGGGGTAAAAATAGCTGTTGGCTGCAGCAACATGCAGGCGCATGTCGCTCATGAACGTGCGGCACGGGCTGCCGCTGAGGTGTTGGCGCAGGGCCATGTAGAGGTTTCCTGCCACCGTCACATGCCGGTCTTCGGCACCCGCCATGGCGAACACCTCACCATCCAGGTATTCATGGCGCTCGGCTTGCGCGGGCTCCCAGGCCAGATAGTCGGCGGCGGTGAACATGGTTTTTGGGGAGGCTTGTCCCATGGGGATCTCCTTTGGTGTGAATCAGGGGCTTATTCTGGCACCCCGCATGCTTGGCGTGGTGTGCGGCCCGTGCGGCCACTTCAGGACTTGCGCACAACCGTCAGGGCTGGGCGCAAGCCGCAGACAGCACACCAAATTAAAAGCACGCCCACTTGCAGCCAGCGGCGCATGGTGCTGGCTGCACACCCGCCGACAGACGC
>JAUXXN010000655.1 GCA_030684755.1 Hydrogenophaga sp. | reverse complement strand
AGAAGAGACGAAACTGGCCGTCACGAACGATGGTAGGTGCCATAGCGGTACTGTAACCAACATGGCAAACCCGCGTGAACGACGCCGCCCGGCGCGCGGCTGGGTTTACGCAGGAAGAGCTGGACGCGCTGGTGAACCCGGAAGCGCTGGCATAGGTGCCCGGCGAACCGTTGAAACCGCTCAAGAGAGAACCCCGCCCATGGGGAAACTAGAATTCAGCATGACCACCACACGCGCAATCCTCGCACTCAGCCTGACCCTGACCCTGGCAGGCTGCGCCTCCATGTCCGAATCGCAATGCCGTGTGGCGGACTGGTACCGCGTGGGGCTTGCCGACGGTGGCAGCGGCGTCGAACAAAACCGGCTGGCCGACTACGCCGATGACTGCGGCAAGATCGGCATAAAACCCAACACCACCGCCTACCGCCAAGGCTGGGATCAGGGCATCGTTTCGTACTGCACGCCCTACAACGGCTGGTTGGCCGGGGTGGAAGGCCAGCACGCCAAAGCCGCCGTGTGCCAGGGCCAAGCAGGCTACGAAGGGTTCGCTCAATCGCACCGGGCGGGCCTGCTGGTTCACAAAACCCAAAGCCGCATGGCAACGAACGACAGCGAACTGCGCCGCCTTCAGCGCCAACTCGAAGACGCCACCAAAGACGAAGACAAGCGCCGCATCCGCAACCAGATGCACAGCCTCGACCGCGAGCAAGACCTGCTGCGCAACACCCTGCGCTTCCAAATGACGTTTGCGCCCTGAAGTGGACCACCCCGCAGGCCCTGAGCGCCTGCCCTTGCGCGACAACGACTTGATTTCGCACTGCGGAAACGCCAGAGCGGACAGGTAGGTCACCACAGAGCCAGCCAGACACCATGAAATCCGGGGCAGTGCTTGCGCACCAGCCACCGCGTTAGCGGTTTAGTTCAACGTGCTATTCCATGTGTCTGGGTGGCCAGCAACTTGGCCAACTGGGTGGCGGGCACCGGGCGGCTGAACAGGTAGCCTTGGAATTGGGTGCAACCGCAATCGGCCAGCAGCCGAAGTTGGGCAGGCGTTTCCACACCTTCTGCCGTGACGTGCAGACCCAAGTTGCGGCTCATGGCGACGATGGTGCGGCACAGCACCGCGTCGCTGGGGCGGGTGTCGATGTCCTTCACAAATGCTCGGTCCACTTTGAGTTTGTCCAGAGGTAAGCGGCTCAGGTAGCTGAGACTGGAGTAGCCGGTGCCAAAGTCATCGATGCTGATGGCAACACCCACAGCATGGAGTTGCTGAAGGGTTTGCTGGGTGCGATCCACTTCGTTCAGCATCACGCTCTCGGTCAACTCCAGCTCCAACTGGTCAGCCGACAGGCCCGTGCGTTGCA
>JAUXXN010000649.1 GCA_030684755.1 Hydrogenophaga sp. | reverse complement strand
CGCGGTGACGTCATGGTGTTCCGTTATCCACCACAGCCGAGCTTGGACTACATCAAGCGGGTCATTGGTGTTCCTGGAGACGAAGTTGCTTATCTGAACAAAGAACTTACGGTGAATGGCAAGCCAGTGCCCCGCGCGGTTCAGCCCGAGTTTTTTGACAGCGACTCCATGCGATATGGGCGGCAGTACCGTGAAACGCTGGACGCTCGCAGCTACAACACCCTCAACGATGACGACCGTCCCGCGTTCGTACCTGGTGCTACTGATTTTCCGAACAAGAATACTTGTCGTTACTCGGTGGAGGGTGTGGTGTGCAAGGTGCCTCAGGGCCACTACTTTATGATGGGTGACAACCGGGACAATTCACTGGACTCCCGCTATTGGGGCTTTGTGCCCGAGGCCAACATTGTTGGCAAAGCATTCTTTGTCTGGATGAACTTTGGTGATCTAGGTCGGATTGGTCGATTTGAATAAGCTGCTGAAACACCTGCCATTCTGAGGGGAAATATCACATGAAAATGAAACAACAGCAACGGGGTTTGACTTTTTTAGGGTTGCTTATCGTAGGCATCTTGCTGGCGTTCACAGGCGTGATTTTGGCGCAGGTGGTTCCAACATATGTTGAGTTCATGGCTGTGCAAAAAGCTGCGAAAAAAGCCGCAACTGGTAGCACTGTGAGCGAAGTGCGGGGCATTTTTGACAAATCAGCCCAGGTTGACAACATCAACTCCATTTCTGGTAAAGACTTGGAGGTGGGCAAAGAAGGTGACTTAGTGGTTGTTACTTTTGCCTATAGTCGTGAAATTCACTTGGCCGGTCCAGCCTACCTGACCATGAAATACGAAGGCAGCTCCAAGTGAATGTCCTTCAGGGCCGCGTTCTGCGGCGCGGAGAGCATCTATCTTGACGCCTGAATTGCACGCGCTGCAAAAGCGCCTGAACTACAGTTTTGCCAATCATCGGTTGCTTGAGCGGGCGCTGACGCACCGCAGCTTTACCGCTGACCACAACGAGCGTTTGGAGTTCCTGGGCGATTCGGTTCTCAGTCTGGCCGTATCGGGCCTGCTTTTTGAGAGGCTGAGCCAGCTGCCTGAGGGAGATTTGTCCCGGGTGCGCGCCAACTTGGTGAAACAAGATACGTTGTTTCAGCTTGCGTCCACCCTTGGTCTGTCCGCCTGTTTGCGGCTGGGGGACGGCGAAAAGCGTTCTGGGGGTAACAAGCGACCATCTATCTTGGCTGATGCCTTGGAGGCCATCATTGGCGCTGTTTACTTGGATGCTGGATTCGAGGTGGCTGCTGCGTTGGTACGCCGCCTGTACAGCGGCGTGGAGCTCAACGCCCAAATGAGTGCGATGGGAAAAGACCCCAAAACCGAATTGCAGGAGTGGCTGCAGGCGCGCAAAATGAAGCTGCCGACATACCGAGTGGTGGCCACTTTGGGCGAGGCGCACAATCAAACCTTCGATGTGGAATGCACCGTCACAGAAACGGGCCGCAGCGAGCGCGGCATCGGCGCCTCACGCCGGGCGGGTGAACAAGCTGCCGCTGCCGCGATGTTGCAGCATCTGATGGCTGGCGCCTAGCCGGTTTTCCACCCCGCGCCCCAGCGCCCCGATTATTACCCTTTGTCATTGCAACGTCCCGCAAACACGAATCCATGCCCCGTATACCTGCTCCCCCCA
>JAUXXN010000639.1 GCA_030684755.1 Hydrogenophaga sp. | reverse complement strand
TAACCCGCACCACACCATGCCGCTTGATGATCTTACAGTTGCGGCACATTTTTTTGACCGAAGCCGAAACTCTCATAATCTTCTCCTAGATATTCCAAAAATATTCAACAACTGACAGATCACTTGGAGCGAAAAACGATTCTCGCCCTTGTAAGGTCGTACGGCGTGAGCTCCACTTTGACCTTATCGCCTGGCAAGATCCGGATGTAGTGCATCCGCATCTTCCCGGAAATATGCGCCAGAACCATGTGCCCATTTTCGAGCTTGACCCTGAAAGTCGCATTGGGAAGGTTTTCTAAAACCTCACCTTGCAGCTCGATCACATCGTCCTTGGACATCGCAAGACTCAGTTGCCTGTTGATGTCTTAAAGTTTGCCTTTTTCAGCAGAGATTCATACTGCTGCGACATCATGTAATTTTGAACCTGGGCCATGAAATCCATGGTCACCACCACAATGATCAGCAAGGATGTGCCACCAAAGTAGAAGGGTACGTTGTACTTCAGGATCAAAAATTCAGGTAGCAAGCAAACAGCTGTGATGTAGATCGCACCCGCAAAGGTCAACCGAAGCAGAATTTTGTCAATGTACTTTGCTGTTTGATCACCGGGACGGATCCCGGGAATGAACGCGCCACTTTTCTTCAAGTTGTCTGCCGTTTCGCGGCTGTTGAACACCAGTGCGGTGTAAAAGAAACAAAAGAAAATAATGGCAGCAGCATACATCGCTACATAGATGGGCTGACCGGGCGACAAAGCTGAAGCAATGTCACGCAACCACCGCGTGGAATCACCTGTGCTGACCCAACTCACGATGGTTGTTGGAAGCAAGATGATGCTAGAAGCAAAGATGGGTGGAATCACACCTGCCATGTTCAGTTTGAGCGGCAAGTGAGACGACTGACCGCCATACACTTTGTTGCCCACCTGACGGCGTGCATAGTTCACCAGAATCTTCCGCTGACCGCGCTCGACAAACACCACGAAGTAGGTGACGAGAACGACCAAAGCGATGATGAAGATCGATACCAAGATGTTCATGGCCCCGGTGCGAACCAACTCCAGAAGTCCGCCCACTGCGCTGGGCAAGCCAGCCGCGATGCCAGCGAAGATCAAAATGGAGATGCCGTTGCCCAAGCCGCGTTCGGTGATCTGTTCACCCAACCACATCAGGAACATCGTGCCTGCCACCAAGCTCACAACAGCGGTCAATCGAAAGCCCATGCCCGGCTCGATCACCAAGCCAGCTTGGCTTTCAAGCGCAACAGCGATGCCGATGGACTGGAAGATGGCCAAGCCCAAAGTTCCGTAGCGGGTGTAAGAAGTGATCTTGCGGCGACCAGCTTCGCCCTCTTTCTTCAGCTGCTCAAACGTGGGGACCACGTGCGTCATGAGCTGCATGATGATGGACGCCGAGATGTACGGCATGATCCCAAGGGCGAACACGGTAAACCGTGAGAGCGCACCACCCGAGAACATGTTGAACAAACTCAGAATACCGCCGGCTTGCCCTTTGAAGAGCGCTTCGAGCTGAGCCGGGTCGATACCGGGCACGGGGATATGAGCCCCGATACGGTAAACCACCAGCGCCAACAACAGGAACACCAGCCGACGACGAAGGTCGCCGAACTTGCCTGTTTTGGCTAGGGTCGTTGATCCAGTTGCCACAAGTTACTTCCGCTTAGTTCCGATCAGACCAGCGAGCCGCCGGCTGCTTCAATGGCTGCTTTCGCACCCGCTGTTGCACCAACACTTTTGAACGTTACCGCACGGGTAATTTCACCCGTTTTGATAACTTTCACGCGCTTGGCCATGTGAGCCACCAAACCGGCTTGCTTCAGCACGAGCATGTCGACTTCAGCCAAATCAAGTGCGTTGATGTCAGCCAGCGTCACTTCAGCATTGAACTGAAGTTGTGCAGACTTAAAACCGCGCTTGGGCAAACGGCGCTGCAAAGGCATCTGACCGCCTTCGAAGCCCACCTTGTGGTAGCCACCCGAACGCGATTTTTGACCTTTGTGACCACGGCCGGCGGTTTTACCCAGACCCGAGCCGATACCACGACCCACGCGACGCTTGGCGTGCTTGGAGCCTTCAGAAGGCTTGATAGTATTGAGTTCCATGTCTTGCGCCTGTGGTTCAGAGTACCTTGACCAGGTAGCTGATCTTGTTGATCATGCCGCGCACCGCAGGCGTATCCTGCAGTTCACTGGTGCTGTTGAGCTTGCGCAGGCCGAGACCGCGAACGGTGTCGCGGTGCGACTGCTTGGTACCAATTGGGCTTCGCACCAATTGGACCTTGACGGTGTTTTGTGTGGTCATGATTGTTCCAATCAACCCAGAATGTCTTCAACCGACTTGCCGCGCTTGGCAGCGACGCTGGCTGGTGTGGTCGAGTTCTTCAATGCGTCCAATGTGGCGCGCACCAAGTTGTAAGGGTTGCTCGAACCGTGGCTTTTGGCCACGACATCGGTGATACCCAGCACTTCGAACACAGCGCGCATAGGACCACCAGCAATGATGCCCGTACCTTTGGAGGCTGGCAGCATCATGACGTTGGAGGCGCCGTGCTCACCTTGCACGCTGTGGTGCAGGGATCCGTTTTTCAGCGAAACCTTGATCATGTTGCGGCGTGCTGCTTCCATGGCTTTTTGCACGGCAACTGGCACTTCACGTGCTTTGCCTTTGCCCATGCCAACACGGCCATCGCCATCGCCAACCACCGTCAGTGCGGCGAAACCGAGGATGCGACCGCCCTTGACCACTTTGGTCACGCGGTTGATCGCGATCATCTTTTCGCGCAAACCGTCGTCGTTCGCTTCGTTCTTGATGTTTGCGGTAAATTTAGCCATTTTGTGTATTCCGTTTGATCAGAACTGCAGACCGGCTTCACGGGCCGCGTCTGCCAGGGCTTTCACCCGACCGTGGTAAGCAAAACCGGAACGGTCAAACGCGACCTTTTCGATGCCTGCGGCCTTTGCTTTTTCAGCAATGCGCTTGCCAACCAACTGTGCTGCGGCGGTGTTGCCACCTTTGCCAGCACCACCAATTTGGGCGCGCACTTCGGCTTCGGCCGTAGAGGCTGACGCCAGCACACGGGAGCCATCGTCGGAAATGACATTGGCGTAGATGTGCAGGTTGGTGCGGTTCACGGTCAGGCGGACGGCGCCTTGCTGCGCAATGCGAATGCGCGTCTGACGGGCCCGGCGGAGACGTTGCTCTTTTTTCGTCAACATGATCCTGATCCTTATTTCTTCTTGGTTTCCTTGATCACGACCTTTTCATCCGAATAACGGATGCCCTTGCCTTTGTAAGGCTCGGGGGGGCGCACAGCGCGCACCTCGGAAGCAATCTGGCCCACGCGCTGGCGATCGGAACCCTTGATCAGGATCTCGGTCGGCGTTGGGGTTTCCACCTTGATACCAGCAGGCATATCCATCACCACAGGGTGCGAATAACCCACGGTCAGGTTGAGCTTGGCGCCCTGTGCCTGAGCTTTGTAACCCACGCCAATCAGCGTGAGTTTTTTCTCGAAGCCCTTGGTGACGCCCTTGACCATGTTGTTCACCAGCTGACGCATGGTGCCCGACATGGCGCTGGCTTCGCGGGAATCGTTGACTGGCACAAACGTCAGCGAGCCGGCGTTGTTTTCAATCGTGACCAAGGCGTTTTGCGCCAGTGCCAAGACACCCAAGGTGCCTTTGACGTTGATCAAGCCGTCGTTGACGGCCACTTCAACCCCTGCGGGGACGGTGACCGGTTGTTTTCCAATACGTGACATTCAGTAGCTCCTCAATGCCCGCATTAGGCGACGTAACACAGGTCTTCACCACCGACACCGGTAGCGCGGGCCTTGCGGTCGGTCATCACGCCCTGGGGCGTGGTAACAATGGCCACACCCAGACCGTTCTGGACCTGGGGAATGGCGTTGCGGCCACGGTAGACGCGCAGACCAGGACGGCTCACACGCTCAATGCGCTCAATCACAGGGCGACCGGCATAGTACTTGAGGGTGATCTCAAGTTCATTTTTGCCATCGTTGCTTTTGACTTTGAACCCATCGATATAACCCTCGTCCTTCAGGACTTGGGCAATCGCAGTTTTGACTTTGGACGCTGGCATCGTGACGCTGGCTTTCTCAACCATCTGTGCGTTGCGGATGCGAGTCAACATGTCGGCAATAGGATCACTCATGCTCATTTGTGGTTCTCCTAGTGCTTACCAGCTGGCTTTGGTGATACCGGGGATTTCACCGGCAAACGCCATTTCGCGAACCTTGGCACGAGCCAAGCCGAAGTGGGCAAAGGTACCGCGTGGACGACCGGTGATCTCGCAGCGGTTGCGCTGACGGGTCGGGTTCGCGTTGCGGGGCAGCTTCTGCAAGCCCAATCGGGCCGCATCGCGCTCTTCGTCGGTACGCTTCGCGTCGTTGGCGACAGCCTTCAACTCGGTGTATTTCTTGGCAAACTTGGCGGCGAGTTTTTCGCGCTTGAGTTCACGTTGCAGTAGTGCTTGTTTAGCCACGCGCCACCTCAGTTCTTGAACGGGAAACGGAAACCAGCCAACAGAGCTTTGCACTCGGCATCGTTCTTGGCGGTAGTCGTGATTCTGATATTGAGACCGCGCAAGGCATCGACCTTGTCGTACTCAATCTCAGGGAAAATGATCTGCTCTTTGACGCCGATGTTGTAGTTGCCACGGCCATCAAATGCTTTGCCCGAAATTCCCCGGAAGTCACGCACCCGGGGCAACGCCACGGTGACAAAACGGTCCAGGAATTCGTACATGCGAGCACCGCGCAAGGTCACCATGCAACCGATGGGTTGCTGTTCACGGATTTTGAAGCCCGCGATGGCTTTCTTGGCCTTGGTCACCACAGGCTTTTGGCCAGCGATTTTGGTCAGGTCGCCCACAGCGTTGTCCATGACTTTTTTGTCGGCAACGGCCTCGCTCACACCCATGTTGAGCGTGATCTTGGTGATGCGCGGAACTTCCATCGACGACTTGTAGCCGAATTTCTCGACCAAAGCAGGCGAGATTTTGTCGCGGTAAATTTCTTGCAAGCGTGTCATGTTTATGCCGCCTTAATTTCTTCGCCACTGGACTTGAAGACGCGCACTTTTTTGCCGTCAGCCAGGAGCTTGATGCCCACGCGATCTGCCTTGCCCGTTGCGCCATTGAAGATGGCCACATTGGACTGGTGAATCGGCATGGTTTTTTCGATGATGCCGCCAGTGATGCCCTTCATGGGGTTTGGCTTGGCATGCTTTTTGACGGTGTTCACACCCTCAACAACCAGCTTGCTGTCGTCTGCACGCAGAACAACTTTACCGCGCTTACCCTTGTCACGGCCAGCAATCACGATGACTTCATCGCCACTACGAATCTTGTTCATGATGATTCCTCAGAGAACCTCGGGTGCCAACGACACGATCTTCATGAACTTTTCGGTGCGAAGCTCGCGCGTCACCGGTCCGAAGATGCGGGTGCCGATAGGCTCCAGCTTGGCGTTAAGCAACACTGCCGCGTTGCCATCGAATTTGATCAGAGCACCGTCTTGACGACGAATACCTTTGGCGGTGCGAACCACCACAGCGTTGTAAACCTCGCCTTTTTTGACGCGGCCACGTGGCGCTGCTTCTTTGATGGTGACCTTGATGACGTCGCCCACACTGGCGTAACGACGCTTCGAGCCACCGAGCACCTTGATGCACATCACGGACTTGGCGCCCGTGTTGTCAGCAACATCGAGTCGAGTTTGCGTTTGAATCATTTGATTTATGTCCCAACTTGAATCCCTTCAGCCACCACGGCCGAAAGTGATCAGTCTTGGGCCCGTCGTTGCAAGTTGTGCTTTGCCTACAGAAAGCCTGCAGCCTGGGCGCAACCCGCGTCGGTGGGCGGATTACCTCGCTTTTTTAGAGCGAAGCCGCGAATTATTACACCCAGAGATCTGCCTGTCAACAAGTATGTCAGCCTTATTTTCAATTTCTGCACGGGAAGGGGCCAGCAAGCACCGCCGTACAACCCCCAAAAAAACCAAAGCACGTCGGATCTACGGATTCATGGGTCAACCACCTATCGCGTCTTCTACACTGCGTATCCAAACGTACAAAGCAAGCCCATATGAACTGTCACGCTCTGCTTTTTATGCGATTGGGTACGAAGCAACATAAGCCCTAGAGACAAGGAACAGGCATGACCTACCTGCTCGCCCTGGACCAGGGCACCTCCAGATCGCGCAGCATTGTGTTTGACCGCAGCGGCCACGTGGTGGCCATGGCTCAGCGCGAGTTTCGCCAGATTTACCCCCAACCCGGGTGGGTGGAGCACGACCCGCGCGATCTCTGGACCACGCAACTGGAAACCGCCCGGGAGGTGTTGCAAAAAGCCGGACTGGCGGCCAGTGCCATCCGCGCCGTGGGCATCACCAACCAGCGCGAAACCACCGTGGTGTGGAACCGGCACACCGGAGAGCCGGTGTACAACGCCATCGTCTGGCAAGACCGCCGCGCCGAAGCCACCTGTGCCGAACTGCGCTCTCGGGGTTTGAACGACACCGTGCTGCAGAAAACCGGCCTGCGTATTGATGCCTATTTTTCAAGCAGCAAGCTCAAGTGGATCCTGGACCACGTGCCGGGCGCATGTGCGCAGGCCGAGCGGGGTGAGCTGGCGTTTGGCACGGTGGACAGCTGGCTCATCTGGCAGCTCACCGGCGGCGCGGTGCACGCGACCGATTTCAGTAACGCCGCACGCACGATGCTGTTCAACATCCACACCAACACCTGGGAAGATGAACTGATGGCCGCGCTGGACATACCGGCCAGCCTGATGCCACAGGCACTGCCTTCAGCGGCGCACTTTGGCACCATCCAGCCCGAATGGCTGGGCGCGGCGCTCGAAATTGGCGGCGTGGCGGGCGACCAGCAAAGCGCGCTGTTTGGCCAGGCCTGCTTTTCAGCCGGCATGGCGAAAAACACCTACGGCACCGGCTGTTTCATGCTGATGCACACCGGCGAGCGCTTTCAACTGAGCCAGAACGGGCTGATCACCACCGCCGCAGCGCAGGCACCCGGGCGGCCGCAATACGCGCTGGAGGGCAGCGTGTTCATTGGCGGCGCGGTGGTGCAATGGCTGCGCGATGGCCTGCGGGCCATACAGTCCAGCACCGAGGTGCAAGCGTTGGCCGAGAGCGTGCCCGACGCGGGCGGCGTGGTGATGGTGCCCGCCTTCACCGGCTTGGGTGCGCCTTACTGGCAGCCCGACAGCCGCGGCAGCATTGTGGGGCTCACAAGAGGAACAACCATGGCGCACATTGCGCGGGCGGCGCTGGAGAGCATTGCGTTCCAGAGCACCGCCCTGCTCCACGCCATGAGCCGCGACGCCGTGGCGGCCGGCGGCGTCGCGGTGAGCGAACTCCGGGTAGACGGGGGTGCCTGCGTGAACGATTTGCTGATGCAGATACAGGCCGACTTGCTGGGCATTCCGGTGGTCCGGCCGGCGGTGATTGAAACCACGGCACTGGGCGCTGCTTACCTTGCGGGGCTGCACACCGGCGTGTTTGCCGGGCTGGACGAACTGTCCGCACAATGGCGCGCCGAGCGTGTCTTTCAACCCCAATGGTCGCGCGAACGTGCCGCCGCGCAAATGGAGCAGTGGGAACACGCGGTGCGGCAAACCGTTGCGAGGTGAAGATTCCCCCGCGCCGCTTCGCGCCCTCCCAGGGGGCGATGCCTGTGGACCGACGAAGCCGGTTCCACGGCATCCTCGGTGCAATGGCCCATCGCTCCCGGAAGCATTGATCCGATCCACCAAGCCTCGGGCGACAATCGCGGCATGAACACATCCACCCACCCCATCATCACCTTCATCGGCGGCGGCAACATGGCCAGCGCCATCATCGGCGGCCTGGTTCGCCAAGGGCATCCGGTCAACGCCATTCAGGTGGTGGAGCCCTGGGACGAACAGCGCACCCGCCTGGCGCAGCAGTTTGCCGGCATGGCCGTGCTGGAGGCTGCCAGCGCCGAGCTGCGTCCTTCCGATCTGGTGGTGTGGGCGGTGAAGCCGCAGACCTTCAAGGAAGCCGCAGCGACCACGAAAGCATTCGTTGGCGACGCCCTGCACCTGAGCGTGGCCGCCGGCATCACCAGCGAGAGCATCGCCACCTGGTTGGGCACGCAGCGCATCGTACGCGCCATGCCCAACACGCCTGCGCTGGTGGGGCTGGGCATGACCGGGCTGATGGCGCGCGCCGCCGTGTCTGACGCCGACCGCGCGCTGGTCGAACGCGTGGTGCGCACCACCGGCGAGCTGGTGTGGGTGAACGTGGAGTCGGACCTGGACGCGGTGACGGCTTTGTCGGGCTCGGGCCCGGCCTATGTGTTTTATTTTTTGGAAGCCATGCGCGACGCAGGCGCCCGCATGGGCCTGGCGCCCGAGGTGGCGCAGCAGCTGGCCATCGGCACCTTTCTGGGCGCGGCCACCCTGGCCCAGCGTTCTGCAGACCCGCTGCAGACGCTGCGCGAGCGCGTCACGTCCAAGGGCGGTACCACTTACGCGGCCATCACATCGATGGAATCGGCGGGTATGAAGGCGAAGTTCGAAGACGCGCTGTTCGCGGCGCAGAAACGCGCTGGGGAGTTGGGGCGGGAGTTCTGGAAGTAGGCTTCTCTCTGCTAGCGGACCGGAAACGACCCTGAGGCAACATTCAGCGCATCAGCACCCCCGAGGCAGGTATCAGAGCATTGCAGTCGCTCTTCAAGTTCAAGCGTCCAGTTCTGACGCGAGTGACACCCGGTTTCGACCATTGTGTTTTGCGTGGTACAAGGCTTTGTCCGCGCATTCAAGCACCTCGTCAAGTTTCGTCTCATGGCTTACGGCTTCAGCGACACCGAAACTTGCGGTCACACGCACACGGTCTCCCGGCACTTCGACCTCGATATCCATGATCGCGAGACGCAGGCGCTCAGCAAAGACATGTGCCCCGCCTTGTTCGGTGTCCACCAGAAGAATGACAAACTCTTCGCCTCCCACTCGGGCCGCGACGTCGCTGCTCCGCAAGTGCTTGGCCAACACGGTAGCAATCGCTTTGAGCACCTGATCGCCGACAGAATGCCCCCACGTATCATTCACCCGCTTGAAATGGTCGATATCCAGCATGATCAGCGACAAAGGCTTGAGGCTACGCCCAACGTGTTGCAATGCACGTTCAGCCAACTCCCGAAATGCCCGGCGATTGGCTAGGCCGGTCAGCGGGTCGGTACGTGCCTGACTTTCAGCGTTCGCCCGGAGTCGTTCAAGTTCGCTGGTCCGTTCCTGCACTTGGCGTTCGAGATTCTCGTTGCTGCGCTCCAACTCTCCATGCGTCCAACTCAGGTTCTTGAGCATTTCGTTGAAAGCGCTCGCAAGCGTTGCAAGCTCTCGAACACCGCTGGTGGCAATGGTCTGGGACAACTCCCCCTGTTGGGCCCTTTGGACAGCCGTTAGCAGACGATTGACCGGAAGTTGTACAAGACGGTAATACAGTGCCACCGCAAAAATCACCAGCACGACCCAGGCAACAAATGTGATTGCAACGGCAAAACGCTTGTTGCTTGCGAAGTCTTGCAGAAAAGCATCTTCAGGGACGGCTACAAGAATCGGCCAGGCGGTCCCTTGGTCACGATCCCACTTGCTGACGCCGATAAAGTGACGCTTTCCCTGCCAATCGAGATGAAAATTCAAATAGGCGCCCTCGATGCTCAATCGCTGTAAGGCATCGATGATCACCGGGTGTTGGTGAATACCCACTTCGCCGTTCTTGGGCACGCTTCTCGATGATGCAATCAAGCGTCTCTGCCCGTCCATGATGAAAATGGAAGCTACGGAATTTTGGGTGATTGTGCCGAGAACCTGATCGAGCTGCTGTAAGCGATGTTCTATCGCAACGATTCCGGATACCGTCCCATCGGCACCGAAAACCGGGGAACTCACAGCGACAGCCGGAGGTTTCGCGGATTCGCTCTCCCAAGTGTAGACATCGGTCCAGAAAGTGGTCTTTCTTTTGATGCCTTCGCTGTACCACCGTTCGGTTTGGAACGCATAGGTCATTGGCTTGGACAGCAACTCCTGGCGGCGACCCTGGCTGTCTATCCCGAATGAGCGCAGCAGTTGGTCTCCAAATTCCTTCTGCGATATGCGCTCGGTGATGAAATCACGGTCAAAGGTCAGCGGGTTGCCAACATCCACGAAGTCACCGTTCTGATTTCCAAACAGTAAATACCCACGCACTCCCGAGTGCTGCGCCTGCCACCAAAAAAGTCTTTGGACAGCATCTGCATCATCGGAAGGAATGAGCCCCTGGCTCAAGGCCCGTGCATTCTGCTCATTCAATCGGCGAATAGCGGCAAAGTGCTGATCCAGCCTCGACTTGGTCTCGCTGACGTTTTGCAAGGAGAGCGCCCGCAGCAACCGTTCAATAGACGCCTCACCCGCCTGTATCGAGAAAAACCAAACCACGCCAACAGCCAAGGTCAAGACGCTGACGAGGGGCAGCAACAGCAAAACAAGAAGGGACTGGCGATTTTTCATTGGCTGCGAGCTTATAGCTTGGCCTCCCTGCGTGCGTCAAGGTACTCAACAGGAAGTAGATCACGGCTGTTCTTAATTCATCGTCCAACACTGCGCTCAAGCCGGATGGTCGTTATCGCGCCTGCCCCTTGGCTTTACGTTGAACGGCTGTTTCCCGTTTGATGGCGGTCCGCTTCTGGCCGATAACCGCCATCGCACAGCGCCACAACCGATGGAACGCTCGCCCACCACCTGTCTGCCCACGGACACGCGATGTACCGCGACCGAAACGCAGCGAACTCAAACCAACCCGAGCACCACCCCCACAAACACCGTGAAGCCCAGCCAGTGGTTGAGGCGGAAGGCTTTGAAGCAGCCTTCTCGGGTGCGGTCTTTGATGAGCCGGTAATGCCCAACCACTTGCGCCAGCGCCACCAGCAGCGTGGCGCTCCACACCCAGGGATTCACGGCGTGCCACAGGGCCGCTGTCCAGATGGCCAGAAAGACCAGGTAGAAGGCGATGACCAGCGGCACATCGCGGTCGCCCAGGGTGATGGCTGAAGTTTTCATGCCAATTTTCAGGTCGTCGTCGCGGTCCACCATGGCGTATTCGGTGTCGTAAGCCAGCACCCAGAACAGGTTGCCCAGCATCAGCAGCCAGGCGAGAGGCGGCACGCTGTGCCAGACGCCGCTCCAGAAACCGGGCACGGCCCACGGTGTTGTTGAGCCAAACAGCTCCCAAGTCGGCCCACCGTTCACAGCAGCAAACGCCATGGGAATACCAAAGCTGAACGCCACGCCCAGCACCGCCTGCGGCATGGACACGTAGCGCTTGGCATACGGATAGACCAGCGCCAACACCAGCCCCAGAAAAGACCAGGCAATGGTGGCCACGTTGGTGGTGAGCACCAGCAAGAACGCCACCAGCGCCAGCACGGCACCCACGCTCAGCGCTTCTTTCACGCCCACGCGCCCGCTGGT
>JAUXXN010000638.1 GCA_030684755.1 Hydrogenophaga sp. | reverse complement strand
CCGTGCAACATATATAATATCAGCCCTGTACTCTTTCGCAATCAATTCTATGCATTCTATTGCATGCCTCGTTTTTCCAACCCCAGGGCCACCACAGATTATTTGGAATCTGTCGCTAGTAGGTTTTCGGACCACCGATTGCAGCTTTTGAATCTCAAAATCCATCGGACGCAAGAGACCAGCAGAGCTCAGTTTATTTAGTTCAATTACCTCAAATGGTGAGAATGAATCATCAATTTTTTCATCTCCTTTTGATGACTCAAGATAATAATATGCAAGCCCCAGAATGGAGCCTAGAAAAGTCGCACCTGGCTCCCAAATTTCCTTCAGCAGCGGGATGATTTCATTTAACTGAAGTCCGCCGGATAGATAGGTACGCCAAGAAAGATTCGCATCAATTGTGAATGCCAGCCATACCCCGCTCCAAATAAAGGCGAGCAGCAATGTATATTTTATTAATGATTTCATTATCAATTCGATCCCAGTCCATCGCAAGTAGATGCACAAACACCGCGGTGAATGCAGTGTAAAGGGAGTCTTTGGTGACTTGCCTTTTGCCTCAAACCTCGGGAAGCTACGTGGAATACGCTGGGCTTTTAGTTGACTGAGCTACAGCAGCGGCCGCAACTCCCGCGCCGCGTCCAGCAGCAGCGGCAGCAGATCCTGCTGCATCACCTGCGGCACCAGCCGTTCAGGTGACGCCACCACATTGAGGGCGGCCACTGTGCGGCCCTGCATGTTTCTGAGCGGCACGGCCAGCGCATGCACACCCAGCTCATGCTCTTCGCTCGCCACGGCAAAATCGTCGGTGCGCACCTGCGCCACGCTGGCGCGAAACGCTTTGTGGTCCACGGTGGTCAAGGGCGTCAGGCGCGGCAGTTCACGGCCTTTGAGCCAGGCGGTGAATTCGGCCCGGGGTTTGGCTGCCAGCAGCACCCGCCCGGTGGACGTGGCATGCACCGGCAGTCGCGCACCCAGATGCAGGCCGTAGGCCATGAGCCGCTGGCCACCGATGGAGGCGCTGCGCGCCACGATCACCACCTCGTCACCATCCAGCACCACGGCTGAAAATGACTCGCGCGTCAGAGCCGCCAAGCGGTTCAAGGTGGGCTGCAACAGCCGTGGCAAACGCGCCGACGCCAAGTAGCTGCCCGAAAACCGCAACACCTTGGCCGACAACCAGTAGTGGCTGCCATCGGTGTCCAGGTAGCCCAAATGAGCCAGCGTGAGCAGGTGGCGCCGCGCTGCCGCACGCGTCAGGCCCGCGCGTTCAGCGGCCTGGGTGGCGTTCAGGCGCTGGCGTTCGGTGTCAAAACTCTCCAACACCGCCATGCCTTTGGCCATGCCTTCAATGAAGTCGGCCTTGGCGATAGGCGTGTTTTCTTTATTCATATTGCGCGATTATCGCACAAGATAATCGATCACCGCGCAATGGCGCGCATGCAGGCTTGAATGAACAGAAAAGAATTTTTAAGCTCGTCTCCAACCATTCACACCCCAGGAGACATTGCTTCATGCGTACCCAAATTGCCATCATCGGTGCAGGCCCCTCAGGCTTGCTGCTCGGCCAGTTGCTGCACAAAGCCGGCATCGACGCCATCATCGTCGAACGCCAAAGCCCCGACTACGTGCTCGGCCGCATCCGCGCCGGCGTGCTGGAACAGGTGGCCATTGACCTGCTGGACGAAGCCGGCGTGGGCCAGCGCATGCACAGCGAGGGCCTGGTGCACAGCGGCTTTGACATGTTGTTCAACAACAAGCGCCACCGCATCGACCTGGAAAAGCTCACCGGCGGCAAAAAGGTGATGGTTTACGGCCAGACGGAAGTGACCCGCGACCTGATGGACGCGCGCACCGCAGCTGGCCTGCCCACGGTGTACGAAGCCGCCAATGTGCAGGTGCACGACTTCGACACCAAAGCGCCGAGCGTGACGTACGAAAAAGACGGCCTGACGCACACCGTGCAGTGCGACTTCATTGCCGGCTGCGATGGCTTTCACGGCGTCTGCCGCGCCAGCGCACCCCGCAGCGCCATCAAGGAATACGAGAAGGTGTATCCGTTTGGCTGGCTAGGCCTGTTGTCGGACACACCGCCCGTGCACCATGAGCTGATCTATGTGAACCATCCGCGCGGCTTTGCCCTGTGCTCGCAGCGAAGCGCCACCCGCAGCCGTTATTACCTGCAGGTGCCCCTGACCGACAAGGTGGAACAGTGGAGCGACGACACGTTCTGGAGCGAGCTCAAGCTGCGCCTGGACCCCGAAGCCGCCGAGAAGCTGGTGACCGGCCCAAGCATTGAAAAAAGCATCGCGCCGCTGCGCAGCTTTGTGACCGAGCCGCTGCGCTTTGGCCGCATGTTCTTGGCCGGTGATGCCGGCCACATTGTGCCGCCCACCGGTGCCAAGGGCCTGAACCTGGCCGCGACCGATGTGAAGTACCTGGCCAGTGCTTTCGCCGAGTTTTACCAGGACAACACCGAAGCCGGCATCGACAACTACTCGGAGCGTTGCCTCAAGCGTATCTGGCGCGCCGAGCGTTTCAGCTGGTGGTTCACGTCGATCATGCACAACTTCGATGGTGAAGGCGCCATCAACGGCAAGCTGCAACAGGCCGAGCTGGACTACCTGATGCACTCCGAATCGGGCTTGCGCACGATTGCTGAAAACTACGTGGGACTACCGCTGAACTTTGGGGAATGAGCGGCCGGGCCGGATGGCTGTCGCTTGCGTTCGGAAACCGGCTCCACATGGCGGTACATTGACGCAAACGTCAACCGGTACCGCCATGTCAAACATTTCCACAGCACCCATCAAAACCCTCAGGCCGCTGCGCGGCGTTCGTGTTCTCAGCCTGGCGCTGAACCTGCCAGGCCCGGCCGCCCTGATGCGGCTCAAAGCCATGGGGGCCACCTGCCTCAAAGCCGAGCCACCCGGCCCCAAAAGCGCGCCCGTCGGCACCAGCGGTGACCCCATGGGGCAGTACAACCCGCAGGCCTACGCCACCCTGCACGATGGCATCAAGCGGCTGACCATCGACCTGAAAACCGACGCTGGACAAGCCGCCCTGCACAAGGAACTGGCCCGCACCGACCTGCTGATCACCTCGTTCCGTCCCTCGGCCCTGGTCAAGCTCAGCCTGGGCTGGAAAGCGCTGCACAAGGCCTACCCGGCGCTGTCGGTGGTGGCCATCGTGGGCGCACCCGGTGCGCGTGCTGAAGAACCGGGGCACGACCTGACCTACCTGGCCGACGCCGGCTTGGTGACCGGGCTGGACCTGCCCGCCACGCTGTTTGCCGACATGGGCGGCGCGCTCATGGCCAGCGAAGCCGCGCTGAAAGCGGTGCTGACCCAAAAATCCAGCGGCAAAGGCAGTTTTCAGGAAGTGGCACTGAGCGACGCCGCCGCCTGGCTTGCTCTGCCCCGCACCTGGGGCCTGACGCAACCGCAAGGCGCGGTGGGCGGTGCGCACGCGGGTTACCGCGTGTACCCCTGCCACGATGGCCGCGTGGCCCTGGCTGCGCTGGAGCCGCATTTTGCCGCCGCCCTGTGTGCCGCCGCAGGCGTGCACATGCCCAGCATGGCAACCCTGTTCCAGCCCGCCACCCACGCCGCCGTGGCCGCGTTCCTGGCAAGCCAGACCCGCCAACAACTGGACGCTTTGGCGCTGGCGAAAGACATTCCGCTGCACACTTTGACGTGAAGGCTCATGGCGGTGGCGGCAACAAAGGCGGCGCATCCTGTAAGCCTCGCAGCCATTCGCGCCAAATAGCCACCAACAGCGCCATGAGCACCGGGCCGACAAACAGACCCACAAGCCCCATGGTGGTCACGCCACCCACAAGGCCAAAAAACGTGGGTAAAAACGGCAACTTCACCGGCCCGCCCACCAGCCGGGGCCGCAGCGTCTTGTCCACCACAAACAGCTCCACCGAACCCCAGACAAACAGCGCCAGCCCAGCCACTGCGTCCCCCGCGCCCACCAAATACAGCGACACCAGCGTGAACGCCAGTGGAGCGCCCCCGGGCACCATGGCCATGAACCCAGTGATGACGCCCAGCAACACCGGCGACGGCACGCCCGCCACCCAGTAAGCCAGGCCCAGCACCACGCCCTCACCCATGGCAATCAGGCCCATGCCCGTCACCGTGGCACTCACCGTGGCCGGCACCACCCGCGAAAAATGCTGCCAGCGCTCGGGCAACAGGTGTTCGCCCACCCGGTCCAGTTGGGCCGCCATGCGGGCGCCGTCTTTGTATACAAAGAACAGCGTGATCAGCATGAACAGCACCAGCAAAAACAGCCGGAACAGGTCGCCAGCGGTTTTGAGCACCGTGCGCGAGATGTTGCCAAAATGCTGCCCCGAGAGCAGCTGCATCCATTCGCCCAGCGCGTGCGGCTCGCTCAGATGTTCGCGCCAGACCGTGGCCAATGGCGTGCCCAGCAGGGGCAGCGCCTCCACCCAAGCCGGCACCGGCGCGCCGTGGCGGTTGGCCTCCATGGCCCAGTGCACAAACTCGCTGGCTTCGCGAATGGCGAAATGCAGCGCCACCGACAGTGGCACCACCAGAAACACCAGCACCACCCCAATCGCCACACTGGCCGCCAGCGTGGTATTGCCGTGGCAACGCAGAAGCAAACGGCGGTACAGCGGCCAAGTGGCAAAACCGATGATCAGTGCGGCCAGCACCGGCACCAGAAAACCATGGAAAAAATAGACCCCCGCCGCCAGCATCAGCAGCAAGAGACCACGGGCAATCAAAGGGGCGCGAAAAACAGGGGGCATCCGGGCATTCTGTCAGGTAAATCCCTTGAAACACGCGCAGTGCCAGCGGCACCCAGCGGCACCGCACGCGCAATGACCATGACCCATGAGTTCAGCCAGCGCACCCCATCCAATGGCTTGAGCAAAGGGCCCGAATTCCAGACAATCGACCTCACCGCGACTTGACTTGACTGGAATTCGACGGAGCATGCGTTCAACAGCTCCAAAAGATGGATGTCTTGTTGATTTCTTCAACCCGTTAACAGCAGAAAGGCTTTCCGATGAACACGAACCCCGTTGCCTGGTTCGAAATTTACGTGCAAGACATGCCCCGCGCCAAGGCGTTTTACGAAGCGGTATTCCAAGGTGAATTGGCGGCCCTGAACAACCCAGACGAAGCCAATTTTCCAGACATGGAAATGTGGACTTTTCCATCGTCGGTGGAAGGTCGCGGCGCGTCTGGGGCCTTGGTTCGCATGGGTGGCTGTCCGTCGGGTGGCAGCACATTGGTTTATTTCGCCTGCATGGATTGCACCGAAGAGGCCGAGCGTGCCGCGTTGCACGGCGGCAAAATCATCAAACCCAAAATGTCTATTGGTGAACATGGGTTTATCGCCTTGATTGAGGACACCGAAGGCAATATGGTTGGCCTGTATTCGATGCAGTAAAGCCATGAACACCACCACCGCACAACTCTTGGCCGTTGTTTCGGTGGACAGCGCCCAGCGCGTGCGCTGCCAGAACCCCGGGTGTGGCCACTCGGTGTACCGGGCCATTCATGTGGTGCGCGACGGCGGTGAACTGTTGGTGTTGGGTTCCACCTGTTTTGCCAAGCGTTATGGTTCAGCACAAGCGCTGGGCTCTGCCAGCCACGGGGGTGGAACGGGTCGCTTGTTGACGGAACAGGAACGCGAACTGCTGACGCACAACACGGCCGAATTGGTGGCGCGCTTTGAGGCAGAAGAACGGCGCAAAGCCGAGGAACGGGCCGCTTTCGTGGCAGAGATCAAAGCACGGGAAACCCGCTTTGTTCGCATGTTGACCGCGCCGGCGCTGCCTGCCGCTGCGGCGCGCCCGCCGGGTTTGCCTAGCTTGGGCCTGGCCGGCGGGCCACACTGGCCGTGGATGAAGCCCACCGCGTCGTTTGGGTATTTCAAGCTGCACGACGGGAGCGCTTGGGTGCGCGTATTGCATCAAAACGGCCAGCACGTGTTGGTGCCCTGGCCGCTGTTCGAGGGCTGGGACGAGGCCTTGCCCGGCCACCTGGGCCGCCCGGACCTGGACTTGGGCGGTTATGTGTTGGCCAATGTGCAGGCGGCCGTGGCGTATTTGCAGAAGTTGGGCCAGCCTTGCAAGGTATTTGGCAACTGGCGTGAGCTTGTTGCGGGCACGCGCTGAGGCTTGGGCGGCTACGCCGCACAAGCGACGCACGCCCGAAGTCTGGGCGCTTTACCGTTTGCCTTGGGTTCCGGCTCTGGGCGGCAGGCCGGTGTGTTGCGTGAGCAATTGGCCTTTGCGGGGCTGAGCGGCTTTTGCACCGGGCTTGACCACCGCCGCCGCCCGCTCGCTGGCTTTGCCCAGCGGCGTGCTGTTTTTGCGGCGCGCACTCTGGTAGCTGCCGTCGGTCATCGGCTGGAAGGTCGGGATCAGGTGGTGCTTGCCGTTGCCGATCAGGTCGGAGCGGCCCATGGCTTTGAGGGCTTCGCGCAGCAGCGGCCAGTTGTTGGCGTCGTGGTAGCGTAA
>JAUXXN010000635.1 GCA_030684755.1 Hydrogenophaga sp. | reverse complement strand
GCATTGCGCAAATGGTCATCGTGCCGGTGGTGCAGGCGCAATTCCGTACGGTGGCTGAGTTTGCAGCGGCGAGCGAACGCGGCGCGGGGGGTTACGGGTCAACCGGGCGTTCTTGAGTGTTGTGGCTGTTTTAGCCACTTTTACCCACAAAAAAGGCTCCTTGGGAGCCTTTTTTGTGGGTGTGCGGTTTGTTTGGGAAGTGTGTCAGTGCAACGTGGTGGGACCATCGTCGGGCCCGTCGTCCGCCGCGTTGGGTGTGATTTGCATGCTGAAGAAACCGGTGCCCAGTGAGCCTGCTCCCACTTCGCTCTCTTCGGCTTCGCGCACCGAGTGCACCTTGAGCGCGATGCGCAGCGCAATGCCTGCCAGTGGGTGGTTGGCGTCCAGCACCACATGGTCGGGGTAAATGTCGCTGACGAAATAAATGCGGTCTTTCGGTGCGCTGGGGTTGCAGCCTGCGGGCAGACCTTCAAATCCCATGCCTTCTTCCAGTTCGGCTGGAAACAAGTGACGCGGTTCCAGAAACAGCAGCCGGTCGTCGTAGTCGCCAAAAGCGTCTTGGGGTTCCAAGTGCAGGTCCAACGTGTCGCCCGCTTCATGGCCTTGTAGAGCTTCTTCGATCTTGGCCAGCAGGTCGTTGCCGCCGACAAAAAACTCGATGGGCTCGTCGAGCACGTCCAGTTCTTCGCCCAGCGTGTCTTTCAGCGTCCAGGTCAGGGCCACAACGCATTGTTCGGTGATGGTTATAGGGCTTTTCATTGGACAATTGTCCCATGTTCAAAGCCAACCCTTCCAGTCTCAAAGGCGCCCCTGTGGCACCCGCTCGTCCACAACCCGATGTTCCCTGTGAGATGCTCGGCGGTCTTTCGCCGACGCAATTCATGCGCCGTTATTGGCAAAAAAAGCCGCTGCTGATTCGCAACGCCCTACCGGGTTTCAAGCCCTTTCTCTCGCGGCAACAACTGTTTGCCATGGCCTCCGACGAAGCGGTCGAGTCGCGGCTGATCGTGCATCAGGCCCAAGGATGGACGCTCAAACACGGGCCGCTGGCGCGCACCGCCTTGCCACCCATCAAGCAACCGCGCTGGACACTGCTGGTGCAAGGGGTTGACCTGCATGTGAACGCTGCGCACGAGCTGTTGCAGCGCTTCCGGTTTGTGCCCGACGCCCGGCTAGACGACCTGATGATTTCATGGGCCAGCGATGGCGGCGGTGTGGGCCCGCATTTCGACAGCTACGACGTTTTTTTGCTCCAAGCCAGCGGTCAGCGCCATTGGCGCATTGGTCGGCAAAAAGACCTGACGCTGGAAGAGGGCGTGCCACTTAAAATTTTGAGCAATTTTCAGCCCGAAGAAGAACACCTGTTGAACCCCGGCGACATGCTGTATTTGCCACCTCGCTGGGCACACGACGGCATGGCGGTGGGCGACGACTGCATGACCTATTCGGTGGGTTTTCGCGTGCCCCAGCGCGGTGGGCTGGCCGGTGAACTGCTTCAGCGCATGGCCGATGACTTTGAAGACGCGACCCTTTACCGCGACCCGACCCAGCCCGCGACCGCCACGCCCGCAGCCATGCCGCCCGCGCTGGAAGCGTTCGCGGCAGATGCCTTGCAGCGCTTGTTGGCCGAGCGCCAATCGCTGGCTTGTGCACTCGGCGAAGTCATGACCGAGCCCAAACCCAAGGTGTGGTTTGAAGAGCCCGAATCCGACTGGGTGACCACCGCCGTGCAGTTGGACCGCCGCACGCGAATGATGTACGACGAGCGACATGTGTTCATCAACGGCGAGAGCTTGCGTGGAGGCGGTGCCGATGCCCGTTTGATGCGTGTGTTGGCCGACGATCGTTGCCTGAGCGCTGTACAAGTCCAGCGCGCCAGCGCCGATGCGCGTGCACTTTTGCAAGACTGGTTCGAAGCAGGCTGGCTGCACGCCTCCTGAACAACCGAAGGGCGCCCGCTGAAGTGCACCTGGAGATTGTCATGACCGACGCTTCCAACACCCCCGATGTGCCCAACGCCTTGCCCCCGTTGCCTGAGGGGCGGTTACAAGGACGTTTGTTGTTTGCAGATTTGGTGCGCCAGTCGCTGTCCACAGCGGCGGCCGAAGGCTGGCCGCGCTTGGTGTTGTGTGACCCAGACTTTGCAGACTGGCCTCTGGGCGAGCGGGCTGTGGTGGCCTCGTTGCAGGCGTGGGCTCGTCGTGGCCGGGTGTTGCAGTTGTTGGGTCAGGATTTTGGTCCCTTGCGACGGCAACATCCGCGCTTTGTGCAATGGCGGGTGGCGTGGGCGCACCTGGTTGAGGTCCGCGCCTGCGGCAGCGCCACAGCCGAGGAATGGCCCAGCGCGATCTGGTCACCGTTTTGGACGCTCGAGCGCATCGACAAGTCCCACGGCGTTGTGGTGGCGAGCCGTGACGCACGGCGCCAGGTCGGACTCGCAGAGCGTCTCGATT
>JAUXXN010000630.1 GCA_030684755.1 Hydrogenophaga sp. | reverse complement strand
AGTTCATGGTTCCATGTTTTGTTCCAGACAGACAGAAATGCTGGTCCAATCCGACCAAGCGTCAAGCTGTGTCAGCAAAGGTAAATATGCTCTTTTTTACAAAACGAGGTCACCTACCTTATTTGTTTATTACAAAATACTTACAAATTTTAATGCTGTTGCACATTTGTCAACCTGAGAATAGCCCAGTCCCTTACCCCGGCAACCCGCAGTGAGCCTCGTCAGGTCCAGTACAATCCAGGGTTGTCCCTAGTGTCCTCTCGAACCAGTTTGAAAGATCCCCATGAGTGAAGCAACCGTCGATGCGACTGTGGATAACAGCCGCCGAACTTGGCTGATCACATCCTGCGCCATGGGTGGCGTAGGTGCAGCCGCTGTAGCTGTCCCTTTCGTCAGCAGTTTCCAGCCGTCCGAGCGGGCCAAGGCGGCCGGTGCTGCGGTCGAGGTGGATGTGTCCACGCTGGCGCCCGGTGAAAAGCGGGTTGTCGAATGGCGTGGAAAGCCCGTGTGGATCATGCGTCGTACGCCCGAGCAGCTTGCCTCCCTTGAAAAGCAGGAAGACCAGCTCGCCGATCCCAATTCAGATCGCAAGGCATACCCGACCCCCGACTACGCAAAGAACCGCCATCGTTCCATCAAGCCCGAAGTGTTTGTGACGGTCGGCATTTGTACCCACTTGGGTTGCTCGCCCAGCGACAAGCTGACACCCGGCGCGCAACCTTCTCTGCCTGACGACTGGCAGGGTGGCTTCCTGTGTGCTTGCCACGGTTCAACATTTGACGTGGCTGGCCGGGTGTTCAAGAACAAACCAGCACCCGACAACTTGGAAGTGCCCCCGCATTACTATCTGTCTGACACGACCCTTTTGGTCGGCGAAGAGAAGAAAGCCTGAGCTGCCGTACCTCGCAGTGCAAGCAGACACCTGACCTCAGAGGCAAACAATGGCTGAATTCAAAGAAATTTCCCCCGACGCTCCCATGGGCCAAAAAGCGCTCAACTGGGTTGACAACCGGTTCCCGTTGTCCAAGCTGTACAACGAGCACTTGGCCGAATACTACGCGCCCAAAAACTTCAACTTCTGGTATTTTTTTGGCTCGCTCGCCTTGCTGGTGTTGGTGATTCAAATTGTCACTGGTATTTTTTTGGTGATGCATTACAAGCCGGACGCCAATCTGAATGCCGCAGGTGTACCTGTGGCGTTTGCGTCCATTGAATACATCATGCGCGATGTGCCCTGGGGCTGGCTCATTCGATACATGCACTCCACGGGCGCCTCGGCTTTCTTTGTGGTGGTTTATCTGCATATGTTCCGTGGTTTGATTTACGGTTCTTACCGCAAGCCACGCGAATTGGTCTGGGTCTTCGGTTGCGCCATTTTCTTGGTGCTGATGGCCGAAGCCTTCATGGGCTACTTATTACCTTGGGGGCAAATGTCCTATTGGGGTGCGCAGGTGATCGTGAACCTGTTTGCGGCGGTACCTTTTGTGGGTCCTGACTTGGCTTTGCTGATTCGTGGTGACTTTGTGGTGGGCGATGCCACTTTGAATCGTTTCTTCAGTTTCCACGTGATCGCTGTGCCACTGGTTTTGCTTGGACTGGTGGTTGCTCACATCATTGCACTCCACGAGGTGGGTTCGAACAACCCTGATGGCGTTGAAATCAAGGCGTTGAAAGATGAAAAAGGCATTCCGCTCGACGGCATTCCTTTCCACCCCTACTACAGCGTTCATGACATTCTGGGTGTGTCCGTGTTCTTGATGGCGTTCTCGGCTGTGGTGTTCTTTGCTCCTGAAATGGGTGGTTATTTCTTGGAATACAACAACTTTATTCCTGCTGACCCACTGGTAACGCCACTTCATATTGCGCCTGTCTGGTACTTCACGCCTTTTTACTCGATG
>JAUXXN010000016.1 GCA_030684755.1 Hydrogenophaga sp. | reverse complement strand
TTTCACCGCGAAAGGCACACCGGCCAGCGGCCCCAGCGGCTCACCCCGTGCGCGGCGTTCGTCAATGGCCTGCGCTTGCTCCCTCGCCGCGTTGAAACGGGTGCTGGTGAAAGCGTTGACGCGGGCGTCGGTGGCTTCAATGCGGGCGATGCTGGTTTCCAGCAAATCGCTCGCGCTGCGTTCGCCGTGGGCCACGGCGTTGACACAGTCGCTTAAGGTCGGTACGGACTTGCTCATGGTCAGAGCCCTGGTGTGGTGGGTGGTGCGGGGCAGTACAGCGCCACCGGCTCGTCATGAGGCGTTAGCTCAAAAGCCTCCAGCAGCGCCGCCATAGCGGCTGTGCGTTGCAGGTGCACCGCCACGCGTTGCGCGCGCGCTTCGTCCAATGGCAAGGCCAATGCGCTGGCGCTGGCACGCACATAGGCCAGGGTTTGCTCGTCGTTCACCGGCGCACCTCGCGTTGAAAAATCTCCAAACTGCGTTTTTTGGCGCTGATAAAACTGGCTTCTGACAGGGTGGCCGTGGTGCGTGGACGCGGGTCGTCGTAAGGCAAGATTTCAGCCACCTTGGTGGGCCGCTTGGTCAGCAACAAAACCTGGTCGGCCAAGTACACCGCCTCCTCCAAATCGTGCGACACCAGCACCATGGTGGTGCCGGTCTGCATGAACACCTCTTGCAGCTTCTCGCGAATGAACAGCGTCATCTCAAAGTCGAGCGCCGAAAACGGCTCGTCCAGAAACAGCACTTCGGGTTTGGGCGCCAGTGCGCGCATGATTGAGGCGGTCTGCTGCTGACCGCCCGAGAGCTCATACGGATAGCGGTTCAGGTCGAACTTGACATCGAAAGAGGCCACCAACTCGGCCATGCGACGGTCCACCTCGGCCTTGCTCTGGCCAGCCAGCTTGAGCGGATAGGCGATGTTGTCGATGGTCCGCATCCACGGAAACAGGGCCTCGCGGTAGTTCTGAAACACGTAGCCGATCTTGGTGTCTTTCAGGCTCTTGCCGTCAAACAGAATCTCACCCCGGTCGATCGGAATGAGTCCAGCGATCATGTTGATCAGCGTGCTCTTGCCGCAGCCGTTCGGGCCAAACACCGAAACAATTTTGTGTTTGGGTATGTCGAGGTCAAAGTTTTCATACAGCGGCCAGCCCGCAAAGTATTTGGTCAAACCCCGAATGGTGATGTGGGTACCGGCCGGGCCTGGCTTGAAAACGGGCACCGGCACGTCGGCAAACACGGGGGCATTCAGGACAGCATTCATCGGCCACTCCAGTGAACAATACGGCGTTCAATCAGCAGAAAAAGGACGTTCAGCGCATAGCCCAGCGCACCGGCGGCCAAGATGGAGGCGTACATGTCTTTCACATTCATCACCTGCTGCGCGTTGATGATGCGGTTGCCCAGGCCGCTGTCGGCACCGATGAACATTTCGGCCACGATCACAATCACCAACGCCATAGAGACGGCCGAACGCAGGCCCACAAAACTTGGCTGCAGGCTCTCCCACACCAGCACGTCTTTGAACACCTGCCAGCGCGTGGCGCCCATCACCATGGCGGCCATCACCCGCTGTTTGCGTGCGTTGATCACGCCGTAGGCGCTGTTGAAGACAACGATCAGCAAGGCACCAAAAGCAGCGATGGCCACCTTGTTGATGTCAGACACCCCAAAAATCATGAGGAACAGCGGTATCAGGGCCGATGAAGGCGTGGAGCGAAAGAAGTCGATCAAAAACTCGACACTGCGGTAAGCGCGCTCGTTGCTGCCCAGCAGCACACCCAGCGGCATGCCCACCAAAGCCGCAATCAGGAAGGCCTGAAGGGTGCGCCAGACCGTGACCGCGAAGTCGCCCAGCAGCGGCCCGCCCGCCAATCCGCTGATGAGTGCGCCCAGTGCGTCCAGTGGGGGTGGCAGCAAAATCGCTTTGATGTAACCGGTCCGCACCGCCAAATCCCAAATGATGAAGAGCACCACCGGGCCGACAAAGGGCAGCGCACGGCCCCAGTCGGTCTTGCGCGGCGCCAGGGGTGCGGTGGAACCGCCAGGCGGCGTCCAGGGCTGGCCAACCTCGGTCGGCCCTTGGGTGGAAATGGCCATGGCGCTCAGCCCTTGTAGAGCATGCTGCTGACTTGCAGCCGGGTGCTGAAAATGCCTTTTTCGACAAACAAGTCGAAAAACTTCTGGAAATGCGCCACATCGGCCGGTGTGAACTCGTTGTACATGGTGTAAGCGGCCAGAGGCACCTCGCTGGTCAGGGCGCCTTCAATGGCGGTGTAACCCTTGAGGTATTGGCGCGCTTCGGTGGACTTGGTGCGCACGAAATTCACACCTTTGCCATAGGCAGTGATGAATTTTTTGGCAGCGTCGGGGTGCTTGCTGATGAATTCGGACGACAGGGAAGCCGAGCCACCAAACCAAGGCGCCATCGGGTCGCCCAACACATAGCGCGCAATCACGCCGGCCTCCAGCACGCGTGTGGTGCCATTCATGCGGCCAATGGTGCCGGTGGGTTCGAGCGTGTAGGCACCGTCGATCTGACCCGCAGCCAACGCCGCCACATGCTGTCCAATCGGCAGCTCCACCACCGTGGCGCCGGTCGCGCCACCGCGCTCCAGCACGGTTTTGGCCAGGGTCACGTTTTGAATACCGGGACCCGAGGCGATGCGCTTGCCTTTCAGGTCGGCCATCACCTTGGCCGGACTCGCCACCGGCACAATGACCTGGTCCAACACATTTTTGGCGTTGCTTGGGTTGGAGCAGAAAATTTTGAAAGTACCCGGCTGGGCAATTTCACCAATGGCGATGTTGGCCGAGCCAGTGCCGTTGGCGGTGCCGTCGGCACGGCCTGAGAGCACGGCCTCCATCACCTGCTGAGCGCCAGCAAATTTGAGCGGCTCCACATCCAGGCCAACTTCTTTGAAATAGCCCAGCTCAATGGCCGAGTAAAACGGCAGCCCAGCGGCAATGGGCCAGTAGCCAATGCGGATCTTCGGACCGGTTTGCGCACGCAACACGGCTGGCGCACCCAGAACGCCCAGCGCAGCGCCTGCAGCGCCCAGTTGAAGAACCCGGCGACGCTGGTTGAACGCCATGTTGGTGGAGGTGGATAGTTGCTTCATAGAACGCCTTTCTTGATGATTGCCATGGAATGTGGGTGGGTCAGAGACTGGGTTTGCATCAGGCACTGGCCACGCTGGTGCCTGAACGCTTTGCAATAAAGGCGCGCCAACCGCCCAGCGCGGTGATGTCGTCGGCACCTTGCAGGGCCAACGGCTCGCACAGGAAACCTTGCACGGTGCTGCCGTCGTCCAATGCCAGCGTGCCAATCGACAGGGGTTGCGGCACCAAGGCCACAAAACTGCCGTACTGGGCCAACGGCATGCTCCAGACCTCCAGTTCAATGCTTGCGCCCTCTCCTGAAGCCACCCGCAGCAGTCCGGGCTTGGGTGGCGTGGTGTTGGGCAGCGCGTACAGGCGGTAGCAAGGTGCGGTATGGGTACGCGCCACCAGCTTGGCGCCGCGTTCGGTGAGCTGGCTGTTCAGCGGCATGCCCGTGAGGTGCGCACCCACCACCGCCACGCGGATACTGGGCTCAGCAACCAAGCCCGCAATAGCTTGCGGCTCGGGCAAGGGCTCGCCGGTGGCGCCTTGCGGCAAGCCGCTGGCATGGTGGAAGCGTTGCCCCAATTCGGCCAGTTGCCAGTCGCTGCCACTGAGGCCAATCAGCGTCACACCAAACGGAAGTCCGTCGGGCCGCAGGCTGCTGGGGACCGACAACGCTGCATAGTCGAGCAGGTTGACAAAGTTGGTGTAAGCACCCAGGTTTCGGTTCAAGTTCACCGGGTCGGCGCGCATGTGTTCAATGCTGTAGTGCGTGGGTGCCGTGGGCACCACCAGCAAGTCCAGGTCTGTCCACAACGGTGCGGCTTGCTGCGCCAAAGCGGCCAAGCGGGTTTGAGCCGTCACCAAGTCAGCGGCGCTGTAGCCCCGGCCTGCGGCAATGATGCTGCGCACCGGCTCCATGACCCCCTGCTCGTGGGCGTCGAAAAAAGTTTGAATGGCGGCGTAACGCTGCGCGACCAGAGCGCTGCCGTACAGCATGTCGGCGCAGGCATTGAAAACGCCAAAATCAACCGGCACCGCCTCACCGCCCATGGCCTGCAGCCGCACCACGGCCTCGGCAAAAGCCTGCTGCGCCATCTCGTCACCCCAAAAGACCGGATCGGCGGGAACGCCAAAACGAAACCGCGCCCCCCATGGCGTGCTGGCCATGGGCAGCCAACGCGAATAGGGGTCTTCAGGGTCGAGGCCCATGGCCGTCGCCAGCACCCGCGCGGCACAGCCCACCGTGCGCGCAAAGATAGACACACAGTCCACCGCCTGAGCGGCAGGCACCACACCGTACGCGCTGATCAAGCCGCGCGATGGCTTCAGACCCACGATGTTGTTCAACCCCGCAGGCACACGGCCCGAACCCGCGGTGTCTGTGCCCAGCGCAAAGTCCACTTGACCGGTAGCCACCACGTAAGCCGAACCCGAGCTGGAACCGCCCGACACCAAGGTCGGATCGAATGCGTTGGGCACCGCCCCGTACGGCGAACGGGTGCCGTTCAAACCACACGCGAACTGATCCAGGTTGGTTTTGCCGTGCAACGATGCACCGGCATTGAGCAGTCGCTGCACCACGCTGGCATGTTGTTGTGCGGTGTAGGCAAAGTCGGGGCAAGCCGCCGTGGTGGGCCAGCCTTCAACATCGATGTTGTCCTTCACAGCAAACGACAAACCAACCAAAGAACCTGTGCTGGCGCTGGAAAGCGGCTGCTCGGGCTGGTGCAGCCAAGCGGTGTGGGTGTGGGCGTTCTGGAACATAAGTGTAGGTTGATGCACCATCAGAAGGCATTCTTTCTTGGATACAAGATGACATGCAACTTCAATGCCAACCCACACCATCCAAGGTGAAGCCCGTCGAACCCGGGTGTCGCACAGCGAACACGTGCGTGCGTTTCCAGGTCAGCAGGACCCCCAAATGAAGCGCAACTGAACCTACCTGAACCCTGGGATTGCGATGGACTGGGGTTGTCAAGCCCAGCTTTCCCTGACGCTATTCCTTCACCAATCAGTCAATAGCCCGACACAAATGGGCTTCAGCATGGCGGTCTTGTTAACAAATCCCTTGCGCAACGGCGCTGCAGCTCAAAAGCCACCCGTCCGGCTTGTTCTGGCAGTTTCGGGAAGCACGCAAAGCCACAGCCAAGGGTATTTTTTCTCTTGAAACGCATGCAAACCCTGTCACCAAACACCCCGAATGACCAGCCGCTGGTGCGTTGGCAACGGCTGGACCGGCGGCTGTTCTCGTGGCTGGGTGCTGGGCACTGCGCCCAGCCCATCGCACTGGCTGTGGCCAAAGCCGTGGCCCGCTGGAGCTGGATACCGCTGGTAGGCCTGATGCTGATCGTGGGGTACGGCCAAGGCGCTGGGCTGTGGGTAGTGGCGCAATGCCTGCTGGCGGCAGGCTTGGTGCAGCTTGCCAGCAAGCGCCTTTCACGGCGCATCGGGTTCGGGCGGCCCTTCACAGCAGGCCTTAGCCCAAACTACTTGCAACACAGCCCACGGTCGGGTTTTCCCAGCACCCACGCCACCGTGATGGGAACCATCTTCGGCTTCATGCTGCTGCAATTGCCTTTAAGCCCCGTGTTGGCTGGGATGGCCGCCACCATGTTGGCCACCGGCTGGGCACGCGTGTATGCGGGCGCACATTTTCCGCTAGACGTGCTGGCGGGTATGGCGCTAGGAAGCTTTTGCGGGGCCATTTTTGCAGCGGTCCTTTTGGAATGACATCCAGGACTTGCGCAAGGATGGACTGGCTCAGCTTTTGATCAGCCCTTGATCAACAGCACCCCCACCAGCACGCTGAGCGCGGCCAGCAAACCTGGCTTCAAGCGCCCTTCTTTGAACCACAGGCTGCCAATGAGCACGGCAAACACCACCGAGCTTTCGCGCAGTGCGGCCACCACGGCAATGGGCGCTTGCGTCATGGCCCAGAGCACGATGCCGTAAGCACTGGTGGAGATGCTGGCGCCCAGAAACCCCAAGGCCCAGTGCTGGCGGGCGTAAGCCAGCAGGGCGGCTGGGTTGCGCCGCAGTTGCAGGGTCAGCACCACCAGCGGGTCCAGCAGCACCAGGGTGAACACATACGCCATGGGGTTGCCCGATAGGCGAACGCCCTGCCCGTCCAACAAGGTGTAGGCCGCAATCAGCCCCGCATTGAGCAAAGCGGCCCGGCCCGCGCGGTGGCGCACCAGCAGCGCCAGCGGCTGGCCGCTGGACACGGCGATGGTGAGCACGCCCACCAAAATAGCGGCCACGCCCAGCCAGCCCCAAGCAGACAGCGACTCGTTCAGCACCAACACCGACACCAAAGCCACCAACAACGGCGCCAAACCGCGCATGGCCACATAGCCCACGGCAAGCTGTCCGCCGTCGTAAATGCGCATCAGCAGCGCAATGTAGACCCAGTGCAACAGGGCCGATGCCGCAATAAAAGGCGCACTGTCCCAGCTGGGCCAACCGGTGAAACACAGGCCCACGGCGGCCAGCAAAGCGGCGCAGGTGTGCATCAAGATGGTGTATTGCCGCTTGTCGGGCGCGCCGCGAATCAACGCGTTCCAACTGGCGTGCATCAGCGCAGCGGCCAGCACGGCCAGCACCACGCCGCTGCTCATGGCCGTGCCTGGGTTGCTGCCGGGCTCAAGCACCCGGGCCCTGTTGCAGGGCTTGGGCGATGCATTCGAGCGCCCACCACAAATCGGCTTCTTCCACGTTCAGCGGCGGGGCAAGCACCAGCACCTTGCCTTGGCCCACCTTGAACGACAGCCCGGCGCTCAGGCAGCGGTACAGCACCGCCTCGGCCAGGTCGGCGTCGTGCAGTTCGATGCCGATCAGCAAACCCGCACCGCGAACCTCTTTGACGGCGGGCAGGTCGGCGGTGAGGCGGCGCAAACGGTCCAGTGCTTCTTGGCCTAGGCGGCGGCTGCGCGCCAACAGGTCTTCTTGCTCGATCACGTCCAGCACAGCCAGCCCGGCGGCGCAGGCCAGTGGGTTTTTTTCGTGGGTGTAGTGGCCCAACGAGATGTGTTGGCCCAGGTTCAGGCCCTCGCGTGCGATGAGTGCGGCCAGCGGCATGCTGCCCCCGCCCAGGCCTTTGCCAATCACGATCATGTCGGGCTCAATACCGTAGCGCTCGATGGCAAACAAGTGGCCGGTGCGGCCCAGAGCAATCGGGATTTCGTCCAAGATCAGCAGCGCACCGTGGCGGTCGCACATCTGGCGCAGGCGGCGGTAATAGTCCAGCGGCGGCACCTGCACATCGGTGCAGCGCACGGTTTCCACAATCACGGCAGCCACGTCGCCTTCTTTGCGCAGCACGTAGTCGATGTAGTCCACGCAGCGCAATGCGCAACGCCCCGCGCAGCCGAACACGCAGGCGCCGGGGTCGCAAGGCGGCACGTGTTCACTGCCGGGCAGCAGCGGCCCCATGCCTCGGCGAAACACCGCTTCGCCACCGACCGAAATGGCGTCCAGCGAAGCACCGTGAAACGCGTCCCACATCGACACGGTTTTGAACCGGCCCGTGGCCAGCCGCGCCAGCTTGAGCGCCATGCCCATGGCCGCTGTGCCGCCAGGCGCAAACAGCAGGCGCGCACCCGGCATGGGCGCGGCTTGGCACAGGCGGCGCGCCAGGTCCACCGCCGTGCGGTTGGTGTAGCGGCGCGGGCTGAAGGGCAGTGTGTCCAGCGTGGCGCGCATGGCGGCCAGCACCGCCGGGTGGCCGTAGCCAATTTGGTGCAGGCTGTTGCCGTGGAAGTCCAGAATGCGACGCCCAGCGGTGTCGGTCAGCCAAGCGCCTTGCGCACCTTGCAGCGCGTTCAGGCAGGGTGTGGACATGGACTGGTGCAAAAACCAGCGTGCGTCTTCGTCCAGCAGGGCGCGTGTGGCGGGGTCGATGTGATGCGCTTGCCAAGCGGTGCGGCGGTCGCCCAGGTTCACATCGCCTTCGCTGCGGTCGATGCTGTCTGCACCGTTGCTGTTGCTGGGGTTGTGTTGGTCAGCGCTCATGCGGCGCCCCTGCCAGTTCGCCGCCCTGCAGCATGCGCTGGCGCCCGCCCCGGGCGTGGGCAAACAAGGCTTCGGCGGCGCCTGCGGCGTCGCGTGCTTCCAGCAGGTCCACGATGGCGCTGTGTTCTTCGGCGAAATGCGGAATGGCCATGGGCGCCAGCAGGTTGCGGCGGCGAAACAGCGCCAGCAGCTTGGTGAGGCGGCGGTACTGGTCGCTCAGCACGGCGTTGCCTGTCATGCCCACAATGCAGTCGTGAAAACCCAGGTTCAGTTCGTGAAACCGGTCCACGTCACTGCTTTGCACCTCGCGCATGGCGGCGGTCATGTCGCGCAGGGTTTTGAGCTGTGCGGGCGTGATGCGCTCGGCCAGCAAGCGGCCAGCGGCAGCGTCCAGCCCGGCGCGCACGTCGTAAATATCGGCCGCTTCAGACAGCGCAATTTTGCGCACCTGGGCGCCTCGGTTTTTTTCTTGTTGGATCAGACCCGACTCTTCCAGCATGCGCAGTGCCTCGCGCAGCGGCCCACGTGAAATGCCAAAGCGCTGGGCCAGCGCGGTCTCGTTGAGCTTGCTGCCGGGCGCCAGTTGGCCGCTCAAAATCAAGTCCTCCATGGATTCGGCCACCAAGCGGGTGAGGGAGGTGCTTTGCATCAGCGCCAGGGCATTTTCGGGTTCGGATGGGTAGGTGCTGTTCATATGCGTCTCGAATCGCGTGGATTTTAGTGGCGTTTTCCAGATTGTCGATTGTCGATTGTCAACAATCTGACACATACCGCGCCTAAGCTTCAAGTTGTTGTGCTGGCTGTGAACCTGTTTTGTGTGGCGGCCCGCAACGTCCGGTTTGTTTGATTGTTCTTCCACGGAGCCCCCATGAAGCTGAAAACCCTGTTGAAAACCGCGCTGGTTGGCGCGATGGCCGCCTTGCTGACCATGCCCGCCATGGCCCAAAAAACCCGCTTGTCGGTCTACACCGCACTGGAAAACGACCAGCTCGGCCCGTACAAACAAGCCTTTGAAGCGGCCCACCCCGATGTGGAAATTGCCTGGGTACGCGACTCCACCGGCATCATCACCGCCCGCGTGCTGGCCGAAAAGGACAACCCACGTGCCGACGTGATCTGGGGCCTGGGCGCTTCAAGCGTGGCTTTGTTCGACACCATGGGTTTGCTGCACCCCTACAGCCCCAAAGGCGTGGACCAGATCAAACCCACTTTCCGCAGCGACAAAAACCCCACCACCTGGACCGGCATGGACGCCTGGCTGGCTGTGATGTGCTTCAACACGGTGGAAGGTGGCAAAAAGAACATGCCCAAGCCCACCTCGTGGGCCGACCTGACCAACCCGGTCTACAAGGACGCCATCGTCATGCCGAACCCAGCTTCGTCGGGCACCGGCTACCAAGCGGTGTACGCCTGGCTGCAGATCATGGGCGAGAAGGGCGGCTGGGAATTTATGGACAAGCTGCACAACAACGTGGCGGTGTACACCCACTCGGGTTCGGCACCTTGCGTGCAGGCCGCCAAGGGCGAGCGCGTGGTGGGCATTGGCTTTGACATGCGCGGCGCACGCGAAAAGACCGCTGGCGCACCCATCGACATCATCTTGGCCAAAAAAGGCGCACCGTGGGACATGGAAGCCACCGCCATCGTCAAAGGCACCAAGAACCTGGCCGCTGCCCAAAAACTGGCCGACTTTGCGGTGAGCAAGCCCGCCTATGAGATGTACGGCAAGTTCTACGCCATCGTGGGTTACCCCGGCATGAACCCCAGCCCACCGAACTACCCACCGAGCGCCGACAGCGCCATGGTGAAGATCGACCTGGGCAAGATGGGTGCCGACCGCGCCCGCATTCTGGCCGAGTGGACGCGCCGCTACGACGGCAAGTCCGCACCGAAGTAAACCCAAAACCGGCCCTTGGCCCTGCAACGCCGCAGGGTTCGGGGCTGCCACTGGGGCGCTGCGTGGCGCCCCTCTTTTATGGCGGGACTGTGTCGTGACCGAATTGAAAACACCGTATCTGGATGTGCGCGGCGTGGGCAAACGCTTTGGCGCCTTTTGGGCCTTGAAAGATGTTTCGCTGCGCATTGAAGCGGGCGAATTCGTTTGTTTTCTGGGGCCATCGGGCTGCGGCAAAACCACGCTGCTGCGCATCATTGCCGGGCTGGAGCAGCAAGACGGTGGGCAGATTCTGCAAAAAGGCCGCGACATCTCGGGCCTGCCCTCGTCGCAGCGCGACTTTGGCATCGTGTTCCAGTCGTACGCGCTGTTTCCCAACCTGAACGTCAACGACAACGTGGGCTACGGCCTGCAAGGCAAAGGTCTGGGACGCAGCGCCGTGGCCGAGCGGGTGAAAGGGCTGCTGGATCTGGTGGGCTTGTCGCAGTCGGGCGCCCAATACCCGGCGCAGCTCTCGGGGGGCATGCAACAGCGCGTGGCCCTGGCGCGGGCGCTGGCCACGTCGCCCAGCTTGCTGCTGCTGGACGAACCCTTGAGCGCCTTGGATGCGCGGGTGCGCGCGCATTTGCGCACCGAACTGCGCCAGTTGCACCAGCGCCTGGGTGTCACCACCATCATGGTGACGCACGACCAAGAAGAGGCCTTGAGCCTGGCCGACCGCATTGTGGTGATGAACCACGGCGTGATTGAGCAAGTGGGCACACCGCAAACCATTTACCAACAACCGTGCAGCGCTTTTGTGGCCGACTTTGTGGGCAAAACCAACCCGCTGTCCGCCCGCCTGAGTGGCCCGGGCCGCGCCAACTGGCACGGCCTGGAACTGGCCTGCGAACACCTGCCGCACCTGCCCGACCACACCGAAGTCACGCTCACGGTGCGGCCCGAAGACATCGTGTTGCACCCGCACAGCGAGCACGGCGACAACCCTGAAAGCCACGGCACCCTACAAGCACCGCTGCACGCCAGCAACCGGCTGGGTGTCACGGTACACAACCTGGAGTTCCTCGGCCCGTTTTGCCGCGTCAGCATGCACTTGGCGCAAAACGGCCAAATTTTGGTGGCCGACGTGCCCACCGCCCAGGCCCTGCACATGGGCCTGGCCGCACAGCGCCGCCTGACGATTGACCTGCCCGCACGCCACATCCGCGTGTATGGCGCCCACGCGCAGGCCAACTGATGCGCGCGGCCTGGCAGCGGCTGGACCGCGACGACGCCTGGATGCGCTTCGGCGTTGTGCTGCTGGCCCTGTGGCTGGCGGTCACGCTGGTGCTGCCGCTGGGCACCTTGCTCATCAAAAGCTTTCGCGATGCCGATGGCGTTTGGGTGGGCCTGGCCAACTACATCAGCTACTTCGCCACACCCACGCTCACTCAATCGTTGTGGAACAGCCTGTGGGTGTCCACGCTGATTACCGCGTTGGTGCTGCCGCTGGCCTATGTGTACGCCTACGCCCTCACGCGCAGCGCCATGCCGGGCAAAACCGTGTTCAAGGCGCTGGCCCTCATTCCCATTTTGGCGCCGTCTTTGTTGCCAGCCATCTCGCTCATTTACCTGTTTGGCAACCAAGGTTTGCTCAAAGACTGGCTGTTTGGCGCATCCATTTACGGGCCGATTGGCATCGTCATCTCGCAGGTGTTTTATTGCTTTCCGCATGCGCTGATGATTTTGGTGGTGGCGCTGTCCATGGCCGACGCGCGGCACTACGAAGCCGCCCGGGTGCTGGGTACCTCCAAGCGCCGCACGTTTTGGACCGTGACGCTGCCGGGCAGCAAATACGGCCTGATCAGCGCCGGTTTTGTGGTGTTCACCCTGGCCATCACCGACTTTGGCATTGCCAAGGTGATTGGCGGGCGCTTCAATGTGTTGGCCACCGACATTTTCAAGCAGGTGATTGGCCAGCAAAACTTTGCCATGGGCGCGGTGGTGGGCTTTGTGCTGCTGCTGCCTGCGGTGCTGGCTTTTGGCGCCGACCGCTGGGTGCAGCACCGCCAAGTGGCCTTGCTCACCGCCCGCGCGGTGCCGCTGGTGCCTGTGCGCCACACCGTGCGCGACGCCAGCCTGTGGCTGTTTTGCGCGCTGGTGGCGCTGGCCATGCTGGTCATGCTGGGCATGGCGGTGTGGGCATCTCTGGTGACGCGCTGGCCCTACAACCTGACACTGACGCTGGCGAACTACGAATTTTCCAACTTCGACAGCGAAGGCTGGCAGGCCTACCGCAACTCCTTGCAACTGGCCGCTTGGACCGCTGTGCTGGGCACCGTCATCGTTTTCACGGGCGCCTATGTGATGGAGAAAACACGCGGTTTTGCGCTGGTGCGCGGGGCCACACAGCTCATGGCCATGTTGTCTATGGCGGTGCCGGGGCTGGTGTTGGGCCTGGCCTACATCTTTTTCTTCAACGCCCCGGGCAACCCGCTGGGCTTTGTGTACGGCACGCTGGCCATTCTGGTCATCAACTCCATTGCCCATTTCTACACCGTGAGCCACATCACCGCCACCACGGCGCTGAAGCAACTGGACGCCGAGTTCGAGGCGGTGTCGGCCTCGCTCAAAGTGTCGCTGGCGCGCATGTTCGCCCGCGTCACGGTGCCGGTGTGCATGCCAGCGGTGCTCGACATCAGCATCTACCTGTTTGTGAACGCCATGACCACGGTGTCGGCGGTGATCTTTTTGTATGGGTCTGACACCAAGCTGGCAGCGGTGTCCATCATCCACATGGACGAAGCCGGTTTCACCGCCGCCGCAGCCGCCATGGCGGTGGTCATTGTGGCCACCTCGGCGGGCGTGAAGCTGTTGCACAGCCTGTTGACCTGGCAACTCAGCCGCCGCACCCAAGCCTGGCGCGTTCGGTAAAACACAGGCCAAGTTCAAGCAAGTCCTGACACATCCAGTTCGCTTTTTTCAAAATCCAACCCGCCCATGCCGCTCATAGACCGCGATCCCCTGCTGCTCACCCCCGGCCCGCTGACCACCAGCCTGCGCACCAAACAAGCCATGCTGCACGACCACGGCTCGTGGGACCAAGGCTTCAACGCCATCACCGCCACCGTGTGCCGCCAGTTGCTCGACATCGTCAACGGTGCCGACACCCATGTGTGCGTGCCCCTGCAAGGCAGCGGCACCTTTGCGGTGGAAGCCGCGCTGGGCACGCTGGTGCCGCGCACCGGCAAAGTGCTGGTGCCCAACCACGGCGCCTATTGCGCACGCATTTTGCGCATCTTGGGCGTGCTGGGCCGTGCGTCGGTGGAACTGCCCTTGGCCGAAGACCAGCCCATGGACCCCGCCGCCATCGAAGCCGCTTTGCAGGCCGACCCCAGCATCACCCATGTGGCGGTGGTGCATTGCGAAACCAGCACCGGCATCTTGAACCCGCTGGCCGACATCGCCCAAGTGGTGGCCGCGCAAGGCCGCGCCTTGGTGGTGGACGCCATGAGCTCGTTCGGCGCCCTGCCCATCGACGCCCGCACCCTGCCCTTTGACGCGCTGATTGCCGCCTCGGGCAAGTGCTTGGAAGGGGTGCCCGGCATGGGCTTTGTGCTGGCGCGGCGCAGCGCTCTGGAAGCCTGCGCCGGCCAAAGTCATTCGCTGGCCATGGACCTGCACGACCAATGGGCCTACATGCGCAAAACCACGCAGTGGCGCTTTACGCCGCCCACCCACGTGGTGGCCGCGCTGGCCGAAGCCCTGCAACAGTTTCAAGAGGAAGGCGGCCAAGCCGCACGCGGCGCCCGCTACGCCGCCAACTGCCAGCGCCTAGTGCAAGGCATGGCCGCCCTGGGGTTGAACCCGTTTTTGGCCCCCGCCGTGCAAGCGCCCATCATCGTCACCTTTCATGCCCCAAAGCACCCAGCCTGGCACTTTCAAACCTTCTACGAAGGCGTGCACGAACGCGGCTTCATCTTGTACCCCGGCAAGCTGACCCAGGTGGAAACCTTCCGGGTCGGCTGCATCGGCGCCATCACCCCCAACGACATCGACCAGGCCGTACACGCCGTGGGCGCCACGCTGCGTCAAATGGGCATCGTCAACCACGATTGAAGGGTGGCACCTCAACCCGCCGGGGAAAGCCCCCACCCAACCCTCCCCCAGAGGGGGAGGGCTTCAGACATTCCCAACAACACCCCGGAGACCCCATGCAACACACCCTAGAAGCCGTCATTTTTGACTGGGCCGGCACCACCGTCGACTTCGGCTCGTTCGCCCCCACGCAAATCTTTGTCGATGCCTTCAAAACCGCCTACGGCTTTGAACTGAGCCTGGACGAAGCGCGTGGCCCCATGGGCTTGGGCAAGTGGCAACACATTGAAGCGCTGGGCCGCGACCCCGCCATTGGTGCGCGCTGGCAAGCCCAGTTTGGCCAACCCATGGGCCAAGCCGACGTGCGCCACATTTACGAAACTTTCATTCCCCTGCAAGTCGAGCGCGTGGGCATCCACAGCGCCCTCATTCCGGGCGCGCTGGACGTGGTGCAAAACCTGCGCCAGAGCGGCTTCAAAATCGGCTCCACCACCGGCTACCCCCGGCAAGTCATGGAACGGCTGATGGTGTTGGCCAGCGCCCAGGGCTACACGCCCGACTGCACGGTGTGTGCCGACGACCTGCCCGCCGGTGCCCGCCCCGGCCCCTGGATGGCGCTGCACTGCGTGCAACAACTGCGCATTGGCGCTGTGTCGCACTGCGTGAAGGTAGACGACACCCTGCCCGGCATTGCCGAGGGCCTGAACGCAGGCATGTGGACCGTGGGCCTGGCCCTCTCCGGCAGCCCTGCGGGCTGGACACTGGCGCAATACCAAGCAGCAGGAAAAGCCACCCGGGCCAGCGTGCGCAGCCGCGTGGGCAACGAATTTTTGGCCGCTGGTGCCCACTACGTCATCGACACCGTGGCCGACCTGCCGGTGGTGCTGCAAGACATTGAACAACGCCTGGCAGAAGGCCAACGGCCTTGAACACCGGCACCGCTTACGACCTGGTGGTTGTCGGCGCGGGCATCATCGGCCTAGCCACAGCCTACACCGCCCGTCAACGCGGTCTGCGGGTGGCGGTGGTCGAGCGGCACGCGCAGTGCATCGGCGCATCGGTGCGCAACTTCGGCTTGGTCGCGGTGACCGGACAACGCCGTGGCGAACACTGGCAACGCGCCCGGCGTGCCCGCGCCGTGTGGCAACAAGTGGCACCGCAGGCAGGCATCGGCATGCTTCACACCGGCCTGCACCTGCTGGCGCAGCGGCCTGAAGCGGCGCATCTGCTGGAAGCCTTTTTGCAAACGGAAATGGGCGAATCCTGCCGTTTGCTCGGTACCGCTGAAGCCGCCAGCACCCTGCCCTGGCTGCAAGCCGGACACGCTGTGCTGCACAGCCCGCACGAATGCCGGGTGGAATCGCGCGACGCCCTGCCGCGCCTGGCCCGCTGGTTGGCGCTTGAACAGGGTGTCAGCCTGTTTTGGAACACACCGGTGATCGGCATCGACCTGCCGCACATCCACACCAGCCAAGGCGTGCTGCGCGCCAACCATTGCGTGGTGTGCCCGGGCCACGATCTGCACACCCTTTACCCCCAAGCCCTGGCCCAAGCAGGCATCCGCCTGTGCAGTTTGCAAATGCTGCGCGTGAAGCCTGCGCAGGCGCTGCAACGGCCATCGGCGGTCATGTCCGACCTGAGCCTGGTGCGCTACGAAGGCTATGCCGAACTGCCCGAGGCCGCGCCGCTCAGAGCCCGGCTGCAAACCGAACAAGCCGCACACCTGCAACACGGTGTTCACCTGATTGCGGTGCCATCTGCCGACGGCTCTCTGCTGGTGGGCGACAGCCACGTCTATGGAGAAGCCGAAGCCCCATTTGGCCGCACCGAACTGGACGAGCTCATCTTGGGAGAACTGCACCGCGTTTTGCGCCTGCCCGGCGCGCAGGTGACCGAACGCTGGACGGGCACCTATGCATCGGCGCAAGAACCGGTGTTCAAACAACGGGTGGCCCCTGGCGTGGCCCTGGGGCTGGTCACCGGAGGCACCGGAGCATCTATTTCATTTGCCTTTGCCGAAGAGTTGTTACAACTGGCGCTGGACAACTGAAAGCGTCCAGCGAACCCCACTGCGCGAGCGGGTAACCTGCAAAGCTTGCGGTCTTGTTTGATCACCCAACCCATCAAGACCCATGCAGCCAGACACCAGCACCTTCACAAACGCAGCCACCCGCCACCAGCTCACACCGAATTCAACAACGTGTGCCGAATGGCCATCAGAACCCCCAGCCCTCTTCGACCCGCAACTGCACAGCCTGTACCTGTGCCAATGCCCCATCGACATGCGCCTGGGTTTTGACGGTGTGCTCGCCCGCGTCATCCACTGGTTCGGCAGCGCACGCCCGCACTGCGCCTACGCCTACGCCTTCACCAACGCACGGGGCAACCGCATCAAACTGCTCATCCACGACGGCCTGGGCCTGTGGCTGGTCCAGCGCCGCTTGCACAGCGGACGCTTCGCCTGGATTAATGAACCCCTGGGTGTTCCGGTGAGCCTGAGCACCGCCCAATGGCGAGCCCTCAGCCAAGGCCTGCCCTGGAGCCGCATCGACCAAGCCATCAGAGCCCATTGAGCACACTGCAATTTTGGGCAATTCGGCGCCCATTTGTCCATTCAGACATGTGCCGATAGCGCCGCTTCAAGGGGCCTGGAACAATACAGTCCATGCCCTTGCAGCACCCCGCCACCACCGCATCAGCACCATCGGCTTTGCCCGATCTGGCGGCACTGGGCGCCCTGTCAGAGAACGACGTGCGGGCCTTGGTGGCCAGCCTGATGGATCAGGTTCAACACCACGCGCTCCAAGCCCAGCGCGACCAAACCGCACTGCGCCACAGCCAAGCCAAGATCGACGCCCTCACGCACGAGCTGCGCCTGCTGCGCCACTGGCGCTTTGCCCCCAAGAGCGAGGTGCTGCACGCCGACCAACGCGCCCTGTTCGAGCAAGACCGCGAAGAAGACATCGCAGCACTTGAGCAGCGCATCGAAGACATCAACCAGGCCAGCCTGGAGCTCTCAACGCAACAACCTGCCAAAACCCCGAGGCCCCGCGTGCAACCCGTGCGCACCCCGCTGCCCGAGGGCTTGGAGCGGGTGGAGGTGCGCCATGAGCCCGCCGGCTTTGATGGCAAGAGCTGCCCCTGCGGCTGCGGAGCCGTCATGGTGCGCGTGGGCGAGGATGTGAGCGAGAAACTGGACTATGTGCCGGGCACCCTGCGTGTGCAGCGCCATGTGCGCGGGCGCTGGGCATGCCGCGTGTGTGAGCGCTGGGAGCAAGAACCCATGCCCGCACACGTCATCGACAAAGGCCTGCCCAGCGAGGCGCTGCTGGCGCACGTGGTGGTGGCCAAGTACGACGATCATTTGCCCATGTACCGCCAAAGCGAGATGTTTGCCCGCGCGGGCCTGAGCATCTCGCGCAGCACCCTGAGCCAGTGGTCTGGGGCGGTGGGGCAGGCCTTGTTGCCGCTGGTGCAGGCGCTCAGACAAGAGGTATTGGGCTACTCGGTGCTGCACGCCGATGAGAGCCCGATCCAGGTGCTGGGCCACCAAGGGGATGCCAAGCGCGGCTATATCTGGGCCTTCAGCCCGGCGCGTGGTCAAGACATCCAGGCGGTGGTGTACGAGATCAACGACGGACGGGCGGGCCAACACGCACGGCGCTTTCTGGGGCGCTTGAGTTCGGCCGAGCGCGACAAAGAAGAAAAAAATCAAAAACCGAAAGACCCAGAGAAACCCACAACGCTGGATGCGCCAGAGCCCATACCTTGGAGCGGGCACCTGATGGTGGACGACTATTCGGGCTACAAGGCCTTGTTTGAGGGCAGCGCCCAGGTGGGCGCTTCGCTGTGTGGCGCAGAGGATTCAGCGAACACGGCAGCTGTGATCGAGTTGGGGTGTTGGGCGCACGCACGGCGCAAGTTCCATGAGCTGCATGTGGCGAACCAAAGCCCGATGGCCAAGGAGGCGCTGGCGCGCATCGCGAGTCTGTACGCGGTGGAGGCGCAGATCATTGACAGAGAGCTGAACACGCAGCAGGCCAAAGACTTGCGAGCGAAGTCCAGCCTGCCCGTGCTCGACGAACTCAAGCCGTGGATGCTGGCGCAGCGCCAGGCGATGACAAAGGGCACGGCGGGGGCCAAAGCGCTGGAGTACAGCCTGCGGCGTTGGGAGGCGCTCACGCGCTACGCGCACAGCGGACACCTGCCGATCGACAACAACCCGATTGAGCGGCTGATCCGGCCTTGGGCGCTGGGGCGCAAGAATTAGTTGTTCGCGGGCAGCATGAAAGCCGCAGAGCGGGCGGCGGCGATCATGAGTCTGATTGAGTCGGCCAAGCTCAATGGCCTGGAGCCGCAGGCATACCTGACGGATGTGCTGCGCAGGCTGCCCACGCAACTCAACAGCCGTATTCACGAACTGCTGCCCACGCACTGGAAACCGCAGGGCGCTTGAGGCTGTTGAGCGGCTGGGCCTGCGGCGGCGACTGGCGGGTCTGGGCGCTGCTCTTACACGAATTTGCTTGGCTTTTGTGGTGGGGTTGGGTGGACGCTTACGGTGCGTTAGCGCGTGTGTGGTGGTGGGTGTTGCCCGTCGGTGTTTGAGCGGCGTAGCTGCTTGGGGTTTCGCGGGCGCTTGCCGAAGCAATCCACAAGCCCGCCAAAAGCCTGCACAGCAGGTTGTCGCAGCCCGACAACCCCTCCATGAGCAACCTGTTTGCGGTCTTCGGGGCCATCCAACGGGCACTGGGGGTGGAGGTGCGGTTGCAGGCGGCGGCGGCGGCGGCTTGAGACGGGTGGCGCTACAGTGCAGCTATGTTCACCAAATCAACTGTCAACTGAAAAGAGGGGAGCCATGCCAACCATCAGCATGTTTTATGGCATCGTCATTTGTCTGTATTTTTTCGATGATGAGCGGCACAAGCTGCCGCACATCCATGCCAAATACCAAGGGCAAGAAGCATCGTTTTCTATCGCAGATGGTGCGTTGCTCAGTGGGAGCATTCCCGTTGCCAAGACGCGCTTGGTACAGGCATGGATCGAGATTCACCGTGAGTCTTTGCTGGCCGACTGGGAACTGGCTGTGAATGGCCAGACTCCCTTCCCGATTGATCCTCTGCGTTGAATGAAGGCCCACACATGGAATCCGTGATTCGCGTTGTTCCCAGAGACGATTTTTCGTTGGAACTTTGGTTCAGTACCGGCGACCATCGCCGCTTTGATGCCCGTCCTTATCTTGAGCGTGGGGTTTTTACCCGCCTGAAAGATCCCGCCCTGTTCAAGCAGGCACACGTCGCTCTGGACACGGTGTGCTGGCCTGGCGATCTGGACATTGCACCCGAAACGCTTTTTGACAAGTCTACGCCCATTGCTGAGGTGCAGAACACAGCTTGACGACTGGCGCGACTGGCAACCAAGGAGCCAACCATGAACCGCCCCGACCGTCCGCATGACGAAACCGTGATCGAACTGATGCGCGATGACCCCGCTTTTGCCCAGGCACTGCTGGTGGAATGCCTGGCATCCGTGGACGAGCCTGGCCGGCGTGAATCGCTGCTCTCACCCCTACGTTGCTATGCCGAGGCCCAAGGGCATGAGTGAGCATGAGCACCATTGCCAAGCACACCGGCCTGTCGCGGGAAAGTCTGTACCGCTCCCTGTCCCCAAGCGGCAACCCCACCCTGAAAACGCTGCTGGCGCTGCTCAAGGCGATGGGCTTGCGGTTTGGTGTGGTTCGGGTGGAGACGCACACTGTAGTGTGAGTAGTTTGAGTGGCCTCTTAGGTGTAACCATGTGAGAAAGCCCACGTTCAATACGGCACCGTCGTTTGGATAATACAATTTTGGTGCCGCACCAATTTATTCATTTATCAAGGAGCATGCCATGCAAGCGACAGCATCGTCCCCGGTCGTCAAGGTCGTTGGTGCCAATGGGCAGATTTCACTCGGCAAACAATTTGCGGGCCGTCAGGTGTTGATTGAAGAGCAGGGCACCGGTGTTTGGTTGATACGCACCGCCACCGTCATTCCAGACAACGAACGCTGGCTGCATGAGGCACCAGCCTCTTCTGACTTGGCGCGGGCCTTGGCATGGTCAACGCAACATCCCGCCTCAGACTCGCAAACCGACAGCATTTTGGCTGCCGTTGCCCAAAGTGAGTAAACGCGGATGGGCTTGAACGACAACCTGATCCGCCTTGATCTGAACAATCCGGTTTTTCAGGAACACTTGTTCGGTTTGCAAAAGACGGAACGCAACGCGGTCATGGATACCCTGAGAAAAATCCGGCAACTGTGCTGGGGCCAGCTTTACCGTGACAACGGGTTGAAGTGGGAAAAAATCGTCAGTGTGAAACCCCCGCTGGGTGTGGATGCCATTTACACGCTGCGCATTACCCAGTCTCGTCGCTGTACTGCATACCGCGATGGAAATTCATGCGGTTGCTGTCAGTGGCGCCTGACCACGACAGCACCTACGGTCGAAAGTGAACGTTTCAACCATCCTCTCAATAAAAATCGGGGTCAGATTCCAATTTCTTTGGCAACCCCAGCAACTACAACCATGTCTGGTTGGTGCGGTAGTGGGTGTGTGGTGTTGGGGTTTGCCCATCGGTGTTTGGGCGGCGCAGCCACTTGGGGCTTGGATCAGGCAGCTGGGCTGATAACTTAGCTTATTTGCTATGATGACGCGGATGCAGTACACGATTGGGTATTACAGCGAAGCGGTGCAAGCTGATATTTTGGGACTGCCCGAAGGCTTGCAGGGGCGGTACATCGCTTTGACTGAGCGCATGCGCACGGCGGGGGCAAATTTGGGTGAACCCCATTCATCGGCCATGGGCAATGGCCTGCTGGAGTTGCGCCTGAAGTCGCACGAGGGCATTGCCCGTGTGATGTATTGCACTTTGGTGGGGCGGCGCATTGTGATGCTGCACAGCTTTGTCAAAAAAACCCAGAAAACGCCCATGGCCGATTTGGCCTTGGCCCGCAAACGACTGTTGGAGGTGAAACATGCTCAGCCATGACGAACTGATCGCCAAGATGCTTCAAAACCCGCAAGTGCGGGCCGAATACGAGCGCATTGAACGCGAAGAGATGCCCATGCTGGACGCCATTTTGAGCGTACGCAAAGAGGCCAAGCTCTCGCAAGAAGAGGTGGCCCGCCGCATGAACGTGAGCCCGCCCGTGGTCTCGCGCCTAGAGCGTGCGTTGCTCACCGGCAAACCATCGCCCTCGCTGCGCACGCTTCAAAAATACGCCAAAGCCGTGGGCAAGCGGGTGCAAATTTCGTTGGTGTAAATCCAAGCCGGAAAAAATCGGGGTCAGATTCCATTTTCTTGCTGCCGCTTAACAACCACTGGGCTGGCGCTGCAGTGCAGCAATGTTCGCCTCATCAACTTGCGATGTATGAAAGCCCACACATGGAATTCGTGATTCGCGTTGTTCCCAGAGACGATTTTTCGTTGGCATTGCGGAGGTGCAGAACACAGCCTGATGACTGGCGCGAAGCAACTCAACCCACCAAAGATGCGGTCAGCGGCAGCCGCTGCTGGTGCAACGCCAGGCGCTGTACCAGTCGCTGCGGCACACCCCATGCCTCAAACTGGCCGCGCCAGTCAGCCAGCACCCGTTGCCCCGCCTGCCGCACTTCGTCCATCACCTCCGCATGAATCTGGTCGGCCAGCCCGACGCGTGTCAGAAAGGTGGCAAACGTGTCGAGCGTGATGGCCTCGAATTGCTTCACGCCGCCCATGTTCAGGGCCAGTGACGTGTCGTGCGCCATGCAGGCCACCGTCGAGACCAGGTCGTAGGCTGGGGCCAGTCTGGGGCGCAAGGGGCTGTCGTAGATCAGTGACCAGTTCTTGATGTGGGCATCGCCGTTGCCCATCAGCACGTTGAGCACCATGCGACGCGACATTTCTTTCAGGTCGGCCAGCCCACCTGCGTAGCGCAGCAGGACGCGGCCCATCATTTCATGGTTGATCTGGCCGTATTTGTCGTGTGGCCACTGGTTGAACACCTGTGCAAAGTCTTCGATGTGGACGCGGCCCACGCCCTGGACGTACTCGGGTCGGTCGAACCGGCGGATGGCGTAAAAATCCTCGTCGGTATGCCATGCGTCCTGTCCCGGCAGACCTTGAGCATCGTGCGCTGCCACCAACCTGAACGCCGGCACCTCAATGCCAGCGGCACCGGCGGTTGCCATGGTGGCGGCCTCCAGCCGGGGCAGAGCCTCGCAGTCCCTCGACGGCGGCTTGACCAGGTAGTTGCCCAGCTGCCCCTGGCCAGCCAGCACCAGCCGCTCACCCTGGCGCAGCATGGAGAATTTCATTTGCACACCCGCCAGCGAAAACTTCAACGCAGGTTCATCGGGCCGTGCGCCCACCGCCGACGCAGACCCGGCATCGCCACCTTGCACAGACGGTACCTGCTCTGTTTGCGCGGCTTCTGCCGTTGACATAACCACAGCACCCGGCAAGTCCTGGCCCAGCGCAAGCAGGAATTCGAAATCGCGGTCTGGGTGGGTTTTCAGGCGCTGGGCAATGGTTCTGCGCAGGGCACCCTCGGGCAACAGGTTGGCGAAAAAAGGCGGCGCTTTGACTGCTGCCGACTTGTGGCGGCTGTCCAGCAGCAGCGCATGGGTGCTGGCTTCGTCGCCCGGACGTGCCATCGAGAGCGACAGCACGGGGCGTTGCGGCCCCAAATCGACATAGCTGTCAGCGACCACAAAATGGGTTCGGTCGCCGGGGTAGCGGGTCAGGTGCCCTACCAACACCCCACCCAACCGAACCGCCAGCGAGCTGACTGGGGAGGTCATGCGCGGTCCACCAGATCGTTGCATTCGGCCAGCAGGTCCAGCACCTGACTGGGCTGGCCGGTCGGCTCCTGGCCAAACAGCAGCGGCTTGCCCTGGCCGATGGGCACCAGCGCCACTTCCAGCCCCAGCGCCGAGGCGTGGCTGACCAAGGTGTCCAGCGTGACATCGCCGCCGTTTTCCAGCTTGGACACCGTAGCCTGCCGCATACCGCGCACTTTGCTCTGCGCCAGCCCCAGCTGCTCACGGCGCTGCCTCAGCGCCTGACCCAGGCGCATGAGTGTGACGGGGTTTTTGATTCTCTTTTGCGTATTCATTGGCGATTTATTATGCGTTAAAGCGAATCGACTCCGCCAAAAAATGCCTGATGGTGTTCTTGCGTTGTATGAAAGCCCACACATGGAATCCGTGATTCGCGTTGTCCCCAGAGACGACTTTTCGCGGGAGTGATTCCGGTGCTTTTCCAGTCAATCCATTGGATCAAAAAATGCGCTATACAATGAATATATCCCAACCCGTGGAGCCCGAAAATGACCGCCAGCACCGTTTTCATCAACAACCGCAGCCAAGCGGTCCGGTTGCCCGCTGCGCTGCGCCTACCTGACAACGTCAAACGGGTCGATGTCAGGGCCCGGGGTTGTGAACGGGTGATCGCCCCGCTGGAGCACACCTGGGACAGTTTTTTTCTGAACGGCCCCGCCGTGGCTGACGACTTCATGGAGACACGCGCCAGCCAGGACCAGCCCGAGCGCGAGGCGTTTTAATGCTGCGCTACATGCTCGCCACCAACATCGTGATCTACGTGATCAAGAAAAGACCCCTGTCGGCTCTGCAAGTGTTTAACCAAGAGGCTGGACACATGGCCATCTCCAGCATCACCTTGGCAGAACTGCTGCATGGTGCTGAAAAAAGCAACGCGCCTGCCGTTTCTTTGGCTGTGGTGGAAGATTTTTGCAGCCGTCTGGACGTGTTGCCCTATGGCCCGAAAGCTGCGCAACACTACGGCAGCATTCGCAGTGCGCTGGAAAAGCGGGGGCAGACCATCGGCGTCAACGACCTGCATATTGCCGCCCATGCCCGCAGCGAGGGTCTGACACTGGTGTCGAACAACCTGCGTGAATTTGAGCGTGTAGAGGCTTTGCGCTTGTGCAATTGGGTGACGACACCGGCCTAAAAAATTCACCTATATGAAATTCATTTCGTTTAGGTAAAATACCGCTACTTGTTGCACCGCCCACACTGGAGACCCCCATGAGCAAAGCCTTCGCCTCCCAGGCCGACCTGGAAGACAAAAAAATCACCTTCGAACAGCTCAGCCCCCATTGCTGGGCCTACACCGCCGAAGGCGACCCGAACTCCGGCGTCATCATTGGTGACAAGTTCATCATGGTCAGCGACGCCACC
>JAUXXN010000620.1 GCA_030684755.1 Hydrogenophaga sp. | reverse complement strand
GCGCATCGCCCGCGAAGGCGTCAGCGCGGCCGAACTGCAACGCGTCAAAACCCAATGGACCGCCGGTGAAATTTACAAACTGGACTCGGTGTTCAACCAGGCCCGTGAGCTGGGCAACTACTGGATCAACGGCATGGACGTGAACACCGGCGACCGCCTCATGGCCGCGTTGCGCCAGGTCACGGCGGCGCAGGTGCAGTCGGTGGCACAACGCTATTTTTCCGACGAGCAGCTCACCACCGCCGTGCTGGTGCCCGACCCCAGCCGGCGCAACGCTGCCAGTGGCGCCCCGGCCCCTTCGCGCCCCGCCTTGGGTCGTCATTGAGCCCGCCGAAGTTGTTCACAGACGCCACCATGCTGAAATCCATGCTTCACTTCGCACGCCCGTTATCTGTCTTGGCCGGCCTGCTGGCGCTGAGCGCCGTGCTGCCCGCACAGGCCGCCATCCCGATCCAACACTGGACGCACGCCAGCGGCGCCCGCGTGTACCTCGTGGCCAGCCCGTCCATTCCCATGCTGGACGTGCAGCTCGACTTTGACGGCGGCAGCCGCCGCGACCCCTCTGCGCAAGCCGGCCTGGCCAGCGCCACCGCCGGGCTGCTCTCAGCCGGTGTGGCGGCGCAGGGCGGGCAGCCCGCGCTGGACGAAAACCAGCTCAGCGAAGCCTGGGTCGATCTGGGTGCCCAGTTTGGCGCCCAGGCCGGCAGCGACCGTTTCAGCCTGTCGCTGCGCACCCTCACCGAACCCGACTTGCTGGAACGCGCTGTGGCCCTGGCGGCCCGCCAGCTCGCCGCCCCCGCCTGGCCCGAGCGGGTGTGGCAGCGCGACCGTGAGCGCACGCTGGCCGCGCTGAAAGAAGCCGACACCCGACCCGCCACCCAGGCCGGCCGGGCCTTTGCCCGCGCCGTGTACGGCAACCATCCCTACGGGTTTGAGCCTGTGGCCGCCACACTCAACGCCATCTCCGTGGCCGACATGCGCGCCTTTTACCGCCGCCACGTGGCCGCCTGCCGCGCCCAGGTGACGCTGGTGGGCGCCATCGACCGTGCGCAGGCCGACCGCATCGTGGGCCAGTTGGTGGGCGCCGTGGTGCCCCACGGATGTGAGGCCTTGCCCGCCGTGCCCCAGGTGCAGCCGCTGGCGCAAGCGGTGAACGAGCAGCGGCCATTCGAAGCGGCCCAGGCGCAGGTGCTCATGGGCCAGCCCGGCGTCGCCCGCAACGACCCCGACTTTTTCCCCCTGTTCGTGGGCAACTACATTTTGGGCGGCGGCGGCTTTGTGTCGCGCCTCACCACCGAGGTGCGCGAAAAACGCGGCCTGAGCTACAGCGTCTACAGCTACTTCTCGCCCGGCCTGCACGCCGGTGCGTTTCAGGTGGGCCTGACCACCCGGCCCGACCAAGCCGACCAGGCTGTGACAGTGGCGCGCGACGTGGTGCGCCAGTTTGTTGAGCAGGGCCCCACCGATGTGGAGTTGCAAGCCGCCAAAGACTTCCTCATCAACGGTTTTGCGCTGCGCATCGACAGCAACCGCAAGTTGCTGGACAACGTGGCCAACATCGCCTGGAACGGCCTGCCGCTGGACTACCTGGACACCTGGACCGAGCAGGTGCAGCGGGTGAGCGTGGCCGACATTCGCCGCGCTTTCAACCGTGTGCTGCAACCCGATCGCATGGTCACCGTGGTGGTGGGCGCCCAGCCCTGAGCGTTAAGCTACGGGCATGAAAAAACCAGCACCTGCAGCGCACAAGCGCCCAGCCAGCACACCCAACGAGGTGCGCATCATCGGTGGCCAGTGGAAGCGCACCATTCTCCCGGTGCCTAGCCATCCCGGTCTGCGGCCGACACCCGTGCGCGTGCGCGAAACCCTGTTCAACTGGCTCGGCCAAGACCTGCAAGGCCTGCGCTGCCTCGACGCCTTTGCAGGCAGCGGCGCCCTCGGTTTCGAGGCCGCATCGCGTGGTGCCGCTGAGGTGGTGCTGGTCGAGCAGGACGGCGCCTTGCTGAGCGCCCTGACCCGCACCAAAACCAAACTCACCGCCGACACCGTCCGTGTGGAGCGCGGCGACGGTGTGGCCGCTCTGCGCCAGCGGGGTGGCCAAGGACTGGACGTGGTGTTTCTGGACCCGCCATTTGCAGAGGGGCAAAACGACGCCCTGGTGCTTTCCGCACTGGCAGCGGCCCGTGCTGCCGTGGGCCGAACGGGGCTGATTTACCTGGAAGCGCCCCGCGTCTGGAGCGCTGACGAACTGGCCCAGATCGGGCTGGAGATACACCGCCAGGGCAAAGCCGGCCAAGTCGCCTTTCACCTGCTGCGGCTATTGCCGGTCCAATGAGCCGCGTGGCGGCGCCCCTCCCGCATAATTCAGGGCATGAGTCCTGACCTGTCCCGTTCCGCCGCCAGCGCCCGCATCGCCGTCTACAGCGGTACCTTCGATCCGTTGACGCTGGGCCACGAAGACGTGGCTCGTCGTGCGTCCTTGCTGTTTGACGAGGTGATCATTGCGGTGGCCATGGCCCACCACAAAAAAACGCGCTTCACCCTGGCCGAGCGGTTGGACATGACGGCCGAGGCCGCCGTGCGCATGCCGGGCCGGGTGCGGGTGCTGCCGTTTGACGGGCTGATCATGGACTTTTGCCGCCAGCAAAACGCGTCGGCGGTGGTGCGTGGCATACGCAACCTCACCGACTTTGATTACGAAGCCCAGATGGCGGCGATGAATCGCAAACTCAACCCAGCCGTTGAAACCGTGTTTTTGCTGCCGCAGGCCGAGCTGCAATGCATTTCCAGCACCTTGGTCCGCGAGATTTCCAACCTGGGCGGCGACGTGTCGCATATGGTGAACGCTGCGGTGGTGCAGCGGCTGTTGCCCAAAAGGCTGGAGGCCTGACATGGCGCTGATGATCACCGACGAATGCATCAACTGCGATGTGTGCGAGCCCGAGTGCCCGAACGAGGCGATCACCATGGGCGAGGAAATTTACGAGATCGACCCGGCCAAATGCACCGAGTGTGTGGGCCACTTCGACGAACCACAGTGCGTGCAGGTCTGCCCGGTAGCTTGCATTCCCCTGCACCCGGATCATATTGAGTCCCGGGAAACGCTGTGGCAAAAATACCAGCGCTTGCAAAAGGCCGGTCAGCCTTTGTCCGCCTCGACCGACGTGTCCACCAGCGGCGCAGCGCCGGCATCAGGCGTCTGAACCACGGGCGCGTCGGCCTTGGGTGGCCGGGGTGGTTTGGGGCGCGGTGGTTTGCTGGTGTGAATCAGCGCCGTCGCCTTGTCCATCTCGCCAGCTATCAGGTTCGGCAAAGCTTTGAGGCTGCGGTCCAGCGCCTGGGCAATGGCAATGCGGTCGTCGGGTGAGGGTTTTTTCAGCACCCAGTTGGCCACTTCGTTCTTGTTGCCCGGGTGGCCAATGCCCACGCGCAGGCGCCAGTAGTCGGCACTGCCCATTTGGGCGTGTATGTCGCGCAGGCCGTTGTGCCCTGCGTGCCCGCCGCCTTTTTTCAGCTTGATTTCGCCGGGTGGCAAATCCAGTTCGTCGTGCACCACCAGCACTTCTTCGGGCGCAATCTTGAAAAATCGGGCCACCGAAGCCACCGACTTGCCCGAGAGGTTCATGAAGGTCTGCGGCTTCAACAGCCACACGCTTTGACCGCTCACATTGGCCCGTGCCACCAAACCAAAGTGGCCGCGCTCCACCTGCAGCGGCACTTTGAGCAGGTGCGCGGCTTCGTCCACCCACCAAAAACCGGCGTTGTGGCGGGTGTGTTCGTATTCGGGACCGGGGTTTCCCAGTCCGGCTATCAGTCGGATCATGCGCAAATTATCGTTGACACACCAAACAGAAACGGCCCGCAGAGCGGGCCGTTTCAGGCGAAAGGAGAAAGGTCCGGAAGGACTTATTTCTTCTTCTTGCCTTTCTTGTCTTCGACCACAACCACAGGGGCGGCGATCACTTCGGTCACGGGCTCGACCACGGTGGCCACGGTCAGGTTCTTGCGGCCGTGCATGACCAACTTGACGTTCTTGTCCAGCTTGATGTCGCCGGTGTGAACGGTGGAGCCCTTGACGACAGCGCCCAGGTCAACCGTGATGTGCTCGGGCAACTGGGTGGCCAGGCACTCGATTTCGATCTCGGTCATCACGTGGTTGATCACGCACTTGTCTTCTTTCACCGCAGGCGAGCTTTCGCCGTTGATGAAATGCAGCGGCACCTTCTTGTGCAGGCGGGTCTTTTCGTCCACGCGCTGGAAGTCCACATGCAGGACTTGCGGCTTGTAGGGGTGGTACTGCACATCGCGCAGCAGCACTTTTTGCACCGAACCGGCGATTTCCATGTCGAGGATGGAAGCATGGAACGTTTCCTTCTTCAAGGCGTGCCAAAGTGCGTTGTGATCGAGTTCGATCAGGGACGCAGCGGCTTCGCCACCAAAAACGATACCTGGCGCACGACCGGTGTTGCGGAGACGGCGGCTCGCACCCGTACCCTGCTTGGCGCGCTCAAAAGCGACAAATTGCATAACATTCTCCAATTGAGGGGTTCCGCGACCAGAACGCCTCTGTTTCAAAAGGGCGGTCCCCACCATGGGAACTGCCCGCTCATTGTTGCTGACAGGGTCTTAGAACAGATTGTCCTGGTCGGCAAACAAACTCATGACCGACTCGCCCGAAGCAATGCGCGCGATGGTTTCAGCCATCAGCGGCGCCACGGAGAGTTGGCGGATCTTGGCGCAGGCCTGTGCAGCCTGCGACAAAGGAATGGTGTTGGTCACAACCACCTCGTCGAGCGCGCTGCCCTTGGCAATGCGCTCAATGGCGGGACCGGAAAAAATCGGGTGTGTGCAATAGGCGTAAACGCTTTTGGCGCCGCGCTCTTTCAACACTTCTGCGGCTTTCACCAGCGTGCCGGCGGTGTCGATCATGTCGTCCATGATCACGCAGTTGCGGCCGTCAATATCGCCGATGACGTGCATCACTTCTGAAACGTTGGCCTTGGGGCGGCGCTTGTCGATGATGGCCATGTCGCAGTTCAGCTGCTTGGCCAGCGCACGGGCGCGCACCACACCACCGACGTCGGGCGAGACCACCAGCAGGTCGGAATAGTTTTTGGTACGCAAATCGCCCAGCAACACGGGCGATGCATAAATGTTGTCCACCGGGATGTCAAAGAAGCCTTGGATCTGGTCGGCGTGCAGGTCCATAGTCAGCACTCGGTCGACACCCACAGCTTGCAGCATGTTAGCCACCACCTTGGCGGTGATGGGCACGCGGCTTGAGCGGGGACGGCGGTCTTGGCGCGCATAACCAAAATAGGGCATGACAACCGAAATGCGCGAGGCCGACGCTCGCTTGAGGGCGTCCACCATGATGATGAGTTCCATCAGGTTCTCATTGGTCGGCGCGCAGGTGGACTGGATGACGAAGATGTCGCGGGCGCGGACGTTTTGGGTGATTTCCACCGTCACTTCGCCATCGGAAAAGCGACCTACGTTGGCAGCGCCGAGCTGCGTGCCCAAGTGTTGAGCAATTTCAGCGGCCAATACCGGATTGGCGTTGCCGGTGAATATCATGAAATCCGGGGGTTGAACTTGCATGGTGTTCCCAGCTGTTTCTACGACGGCCCCACAGGATCGCCGATAAAAAATGGCCACCGCAAGATGGCCGTTTGTTACGTGGTGTGGATCAAATGAAATGGCAGGGGAGGAAGGACTCGAACCCTCGCATGCTGGAATCAAAATCCAGTGCCTTTACCAACTTGGCGACTCCCCTACGGGGATTACCTGTTTAGCACACGTGCTTTACAGGAAACCCTAAATTTTCGCAGGTTACGCATCAACTGCCTAGGCTGTGCGTAAACCGAGATTCTACCCGGAACACCAGTCAAGCAATGGATGTGCATCCATATTTTTGCAATTTCTGACCAACCAGTTGCTAGGAGCATCTGACAGGTTGTGAAACTGTCGCATTTGCGCAAAAACCGCCGTGCCTGATCCGGTCATTCGCCCGTGCAGACCGTGGCTTTCAAGCCATGAAATGCAGTGACCAATATCGGGGCATAACGCTTGCGCGACGGGCTGGAGATCGTTTTGGCCAGATTCCAGAACGCTCTGGATACTGTGCTTTAGCGGATCATCTGCGTCGTATGCAGCAAAGCCTTGGATTATAGCAGGCTTTGTGTCGCGTTTCAGATCGGGAGACTTAAAAATCGATTGTGTTGAGGCTCCCCCAGGCGGTTTGACCACCACAAACCGAGCAGCAGCCAGTGGCATGGGCGTCAACTGTTCGCCCACACCTTCTACCCAAGCGTTGCGACCGCCAATGAAAAACGGCACGTCTGCGCCCAACTGCAATCCGAGCGATGCGAGTTGGCTGCGGGTCAAACCCAGGCCCCACATCCTGTTGAGGGCCAAGAGGCAGGTGGCTGCGTCTGAAGAGCCTCCTCCCATGCCCGCTTCGGCAGGCAGATTTTTTTCAAGACCTATGTGCGCGCCCAGTGTGCAGCCCGTGGCTTTTTGCAAGAGCCGTGCGGCACGCACCGTGAGGTCTTCAGCGGGCAGTTGGGTGGGTGTGAGATCTTCGCGGCTGATGGCGCCATCGTGGCGCAGTTCGAATTGCAGCGTGTCGCACCAGTCGATCAGCATGAAGACCGACTGCAGCAGGTGGTAACCGTCGGCACGCCGACCGGTGATGTGCAAAAACAGATTTAGTTTGGCGGGCGCAGGTACGTCCAACAAGCGCTTGAGTGGTGTTCGCGATGGGGAGGGTGTCATGGTTGGAAAACAATGCGCAGCTCGGCCGCAGGCAAAGGCGCTGTACGCCGGGCGGTGATGCGGCCCTCGGGCTGCCGTGCCAGGTCGGCTTGCCACCCATGGAGGTCGTCGCTGGGTTGGCCCTGCAACCAGCCAAACAAAGCGGCCACGGGTAGGTGGGTACCGATAAGTTCGGTGGTGAGTTGGTCTAGGCTGCTGCGGGTGGTGACTTGTTGGCCTTGGTGCAAATCAGCGCCTTGTGGTGACCACTGCACCGTGGCCAATGTGTTGCCCAGCGGGGAAGTGAGTTGCAACTCGCCAGCTTGCGGTGAGCCACGAAGGTCGAAGCCCGCAGTAAACGATTGGGGTGGGTCGCTGTCTACCCGCACCGAAAGACGGCCGTTCCACGCAGTTTCGCCGGGCTGCGGGGTACGCTGTGGCGTGGCGCAGGCGGTCAACAGCACCACACACGCCAGCACCACCAGCCGCCACTTGATGGGCGTCACACAACCAGAGCCTGCTGTGGGCATGGCTGCCAGATTCATGGGGAAACTTGAAACCGTTTCAACGTGGCTTGCAGGGTTTCGTTGTCGTTGGACAGCAGCAACCCTTCACGCCAGATTTTTAAGGCTTCCTCGCGTCTGCCCATGCTCCAGAGCACCTCACCTAAATGGGCAGCGATTTCGGCATCGGGACGTTTGGCGTAGGCGGTTTGCAGAATTTCCAGTGCACGCGGGAGGTTGCCCAGTCGAAACTCAACCCAGCCCAAGCTGTCCTGAATATAGGCATCGTTGGGAGCTAATTTCAGCGCTTGTTCAATCAGTTGTTTGGCTTCAGGCAGGCGTTCGTTGCGGTCGGCCAAAGAGTAGCCCAATGCGTTGTAGGCGTGCTGATGGTCGGGCTTGGCCGCTATGAGTTGGCGCAGCAGCCGTTCCATGGCTTCGGGTTGCCCTGCTTTTTCGGCCATCATGGCTTGGTCATACAGCAGTTCGGTGTCTTGTGGAAAGCGCTGGATGGCTTCGTTGTAGACCTCATAGGCTTGTTGCCAGGCTTTGAGCTCGCGCAGCAGTTGCGCTTCTGCCACAAGCTTCAGGCGAGCGTCTTCTGGCCGGCGCTCGGGGTGGTCGCGCAACAGCGCGCGTGCCTGCGCTACCTGACCTTGTCGTGCGAGCAGTGAGGCCCGGCGCATTTGCGCTGCCATGATGTCATCGGCGTTTTCAATGCGGTCGAGCCACGCGTTGGCTGCCACAAAGTCGTTCTGTTTTTCTGCAATTTGGGCCATTTGCAGGTAGGCCTGGGTCAGGCCGCGGGCTGAACGCTCGTCTCCCGTTTGACGCGCCAGCGCCATGTAGTTTTGTAGCGATGTGGTGGCTGCTGGTAGGGCGTTGTCTTGTACTTGCAAGGTGGCCAGCAGCAGCCAAGGCTCGGCCAGCGTCGGTTGGCTGGCTGTGATGGCGTCGAGCTGGGTTTGTGCGTCGGCGTAGCGCTGCAGGTCCAGCAGAATACGCGCGTAGGTCAGGGCCACGGAGGGCATACCGGAGGGCGTCTTTGGACTGACTTGTAGGTGCCTGCGTACCAGTGTCTCGGCATCGGATTGCCCGCGCTCTAGCAGCTCCAGTGCCAGCAAGGCGGGGAAGGGGGATGCAGGGTCGGCTTGGTGTCCCTGGCGTGCCGATGCCAACGATGCTGGCAGTTGGTCCAACGCAAGTTCCATGCGGCCCAGCGTGGTCCAGGCGGCGGAGGCGTGATCGCGCTGCTTCAGTACACCGCTCAGCGCATCGCGAACCACCGCTAGGGCTTGCGCCTTGTTGGTCACACGCGCAAATGTTTGTGGAATGGCGTTAATCGTGTCTGTGCGCTCGGTGGGATTGCTGCGGTCCAAAATAGCGCGCAGCACTGGGCCTGCTTCTCTTGCACGGTTGAGTGCCAGCAAAATTTGCAACACGAACCGGTGGGCCTCAGGGCTTTGTGGCAGGTCTTGTGCCCAGGCCCGTGCTGCGCTCAGCGCGGCCTCTCCCGAACGCGCTTGCAGTGCCACGTCCACCGCACGCCTGTACAGCAAAGCGTCGCGGTGTTTGCGTGCAGCGTCCAAAATCAGCGAATAGCCAGTACCGGGCTCGCCAGCCTGCACATTCAGTTCGCCCAGCAGGAGTTGGTAAAACAAGGGGGCATTCAGTGCCGAATTGGTGACGGGTGTGGTCTCATTCGCCGGAGGTGTAGGCGTAACGGGCGCAGATTGGGCCAATACCGTCAGCGAACTGCCCACCAGCAAGATCGCCATCAGAGTGGTGCGCAGACCCACGGGTTGGGTGCGGCTCTGGGGCCCGTTTGCACGGCACAAAGCCGGTTGGAAGCTGCGGTGCAAGGTATTCATTGACTGATGATAATGGATGGCTTTCTGGGTACTGCGGGTCTGATACAAAGACCGTGCGGACGTTCCTGATCACTTTTTTGACACCACATCCGCCATGCCCGAACTCCCTGAGGTAGAGGTCACGCGCCGCAGTTTTGCCGACCGTATTGCGGGTGCAACCATTGTGAGCATGCAGATGGGTAAACCTTTGCGTTGGGCGCTGGGTTGCGAAGCGTCGGCGTTGGTGGGGCGGACGGTATTGCGAGTAACGCGGCGCGGAAAGTACCTGTTGGTGCATCTGGACACTGGTGTGTTGCTGTTGCATCTGGGCATGTCGGGCAGTTTGCAGTTTGCGCCTGTGTTGCCGCCGCGCGGGACGCATGACCATTTTGAGTTGGGTACCAGCCGGGGTTGTTTGCGCTTGCACGATCCGCGTCGTTTTGGGGCCGTGGTGTACGCCGATTCGTTGGACGATCCGCGCGCCCTCAAGTTGCTGGAGCGCTTGGGTGTTGAGCCGCTGGAGGCGGGGTTTGATCCGCTCTTGTTTTACCGTGTGCTGCGGTTGCGCCGTAGCAGCATCAAACAGGTGCTGATGGCCGGTGACACGGTGGTTGGGGTGGGCAATATTTACGCGTCTGAGGCACTTTTCATGGCCGGTATTCGACCCACCACGCGGGCCGATCGCTTGAGCAAGCCACGGGTCGCGCGGCTACACGCGGCCATTGTGGCGGTGTTGCAGCGCGCTGTGGCACTGGGCGGCAGTACCTTGCGCGATTTTTCAAGTGCAGAAGGACAGTCCGGTTATTTTCAGTTGGATGCTCGGGTGTACGGTCGCGAGGGCCTGCCTTGTCGGGTGTGCACAACGCCCATCAAAAGTATTCGGCAGGGCCAGCGCTCCACCTTTTTTTGTCCCCAATGCCAGAAGCCTTGAGCCGCTCGTCCATAGGGTCGATGATTCTGGCTGCTGGGGCCTGCATCGGGGGGGAGCCCGGTGCTATATTGAAAGCAACAATTACAGAAGACAGCCCATGAGTTTCAATCAGGATTTTGATCAGCACGGCGTTTGGCGCAAGCAGTTTGCGTTGCGGCTCAGGCTGCTTTCCGAATGGCTGGCCGACCACGATCTGATGGATCATGGTGTGCGTGAACGGTTGGATCAGCTACAAGCGCAGATCAGGAACGACAAGATCATGGTCGCCTTTGTGGCCGAGTTCTCGCGCGGCAAGTCTGAACTGATCAACGCGGTTTTCTTCGCCGGGTACGGGCGGCGCATCATGCCCGCCAGTGCGGGGCGAACCACCATGTGCCCGACCGAATTGGGTTTTGATGCCGATGTACCGCCTTGTTTGCGCTTGTTGCCCATTGAATCGCGGCTACAACCGCAATCGCTTTTGGACTGGCGCAACGCGCCCGACAAGTGGGAACGCGTTGATCTGGACGTTAACGACCCCAAACAACTGGCCAAAGCCATTCAAAAAGTGGCTGAAGTGCGCCGAGTGAGCAAGTTGGAGGCGGCCGCACTGGGTTTCTGGCATGAAGATGTGCCTGACGACAACCCGTTGGTGGGTTCAGATGGATTGGTCGAGGTGCCGAAATGGCGCCACGCCTTGATCAACATGGCCCACCCTTTGCTCAAGCAGGGTTTGGTGATTCTGGATACACCTGGGCTCAATGCCATTGGTGCCGAACCCGAGTTGACGGTCAGTCTGTTGCCTCAAGCCCATGCGGTGGTGTTTATCTTGGCGGCTGACACAGGTGTGACCAAGTCCGACCTTGCGATCTGGCGCCAACATTTGGCGGTGTTGGGTGAGCGCAGCGAGTCGCGGCTGGTGGTTCTCAACAAAATTGACACCATGTGGGACGAGCTGAGCTCGTCCGAGCAGATTCAGTTGCAAATCGCATCACAGCGTTCAGATTCGGCCGATATCTTGGGTCTTTCGACCAGCCAGGTGCTTGCTGTATCGGCACAGAAAGGCTTGCTTGCCAAGGTCAACGGCGACAAAGCGTTGTTAGACGCCAGCAATTTGATGGCGTTGGAGACCGCCTTGGGCGAGGGTATTCTGGGGCAGCGCCGCAAAATTTTGCGATCCGTTGCTGCAGCGGGTATTCAGTCGCTGCGCCAAGAAACCGGTCGCTTGGTACACACCCGTTTACGCGATCTGGTGGAGCAGGTCCAGGAATTGGAGGGTTTGCGTGGCAAAAATGTGGGTGTGATCAAACAGATGCGGCTCCGCATCGAGCAGGAACAGGCCGATTTTGATGCCAGCGGCGCCAAAATTCAGGCAGTGCGTTCGGTGCACCTGCGTCTGCTCAAAGATCTGTTTGCCCTGCTCAGTTCCACGCACTTGAAAGCCGAGGTGTCCGAATTGGCCCATGCGCTCAAGCAGCCTGGTATCAAGCTGGGCGTGAAGCGCGCGTATGGTCAAACCTTTGAGCGTCTGCGCGCCGACTTGGAGCGCAGCCACAAGTTGGCCGGTGACATTCAGTTGATGCTCGAAGGCAGTTTCAAAGGTCTGAATGCCGAGTACAGTTTTTCGCTGCAGGCGCCCACACCACCGCAGTTGATGCAATACGTCGGCGAATTGGACCTGATTGAAAAGAGCCATTTGCAATACCTTGGCTTGGGCAATATCTTGCGCTTGGCGCAGCCTGAATTTGCCGAGCGGCTGGCTCGTGCGCTCATGAGCCGCTTGCGGGGTGTGTACGACACCGCTGTTACCGAGGTTGAGTTGTGGAACAAAGCAGCGGCGTCTCAGCTGGATGTCCAGTTGCGCGAACGCCGTCGCAATTTTTCACGCCGCATTGAAGCTGTGTCTCGCATCCAACAGGCTGCGGGTGGCCTCGATGAGCGTATCAGCGAACTGCAGTCCCAACAGGCTGATCTCCATTCGGTGGACACCAAACTGACAGAGCTGACCGACCATCTGCTGGCGGCTCCTGAAGAAAGCCCTGCCAACGCTGCGCAGGCATGAGTGTGTTGGTGCAGTCGGGCAGTGGCCTGCCGTTGCAGTTTGCCCGCCTGCTGATGGACTGGCAGCGCCTGCATGGCCGCAGCGGTCTGCCTTGGCAAGGTACCCGCGATCCTTACCGTGTGTGGCTTTCGGAGGTCATGCTGCAACAGACCCAGGTGAGCACGGTGTTGGCCTACTTCCCACGTTTCCTTGAGCGGTTTCCGACCGTACAAGCGTTGGCTTCGGCCAGCGCCGACCAGGTCATGGCTCTATGGGCTGGACTCGGTTATTACAGCCGTGCGCGCAACCTGCACCGCTGCGCCCAGGCCGTTGTGGCTGAGCACGGCGGCGTATTTCCCAACAGCGCGTCGGTGCTGCAAACGCTGCCAGGCATTGGTGCATCCACTGCGGCGGCTATTGCCGCGTTTTGCCACGGTGAGCGGGTGTCTATCGTGGACGGCAACGTGCGCCGGGTGTTGTCGCGGCTGTTGGCCTTTGATGGCGATCTGGCAAAAACCGCCCCCCAGCGCGAGCTGTGGACTCTGGCCCAAGCAATGCTGCCGGTCGAACCGTTGCCCGACGATATGACTGCCTACACCCAGGGCTTGATGGATTTGGGGGCTACCTTGTGTCTGCGCAGCCGTCCGCAGTGTGAGCGCTGCCCGGTGCAGGCCATTTGCCGTGCACACGAATCCAACACGGTGTTGAATTACCCGGTCAAGACCCGCACGCTCAAACGCCGACACGAGAGTTGGTGGCTGTTGTTGTTGCGTGAGTCGGCTGCTGTCGGTGGCGGACGCATATGGCTGGTGCAACGACCCTCGCCAGGTATTTGGGCTGGTTTGTATTGCCCCCCGGTGTTTGACAGCGAAGCCGCTCTCATAGGCGCACTCCCAGCACCTTGGCGTAAAAGCCTGCGCGAACTAGAGCCTGTGGCGCACAGCCTGACGCACCGCGAACTGCGTTTGCACCCCCTGTTGCTGGTGGTGGATGCCGCAGGAGCTGAACCGCTCGGCATGGAAGGCGCTTGGATCGCTGATGAGGCTTTGCACCTCTATGGCTTACCGGCCCCGGTGCGTGTGCTATTGAGGCCTTGGTTGCAAAGCCAACAACCATGAGAAAAGGCGCTCAGGCTTTTGAGCTTTCGGTTGTTGCAGGCGGTTGCGGCCATTCGTTGGCTTCTCGGTGCCGGATGCGGGTGCTCCAATCGGTCGCGAATACTTGGGCCAGCTGTTCGACCAGATAGACCGATCGGTGTTGCCCTCCAGTGCATCCGATAGCCACAGTCACATAACTGCGGTGATCTCGCAGCATATGCGGCAGCCAGTAGGCCACGAAGCCTGCGATTTGCTCCCGCATTTTCACCACCTCTGACTGGGCAGACAAGTAATGGGCCACAGGCGCATCGCGGCCCGTGAGCAGCTTGAGATCGGGCTCGTAGTGCGGGTTGGGCAGCATCCGCACATCAAACATGAAGTCTGCGTTCATGGGGATGCCGCGCTTGAATGCAAAGGATTCGAAGATCAGCGTCAGTGGTGAATGGGAGGAGCCCAGCAACTCCTTGATTTGGCTGCGCAACTGTGACGACCGTATGAGGCTGGTGTCCATCACCAGAGCGACTTCGTGCAGTTCTGCCAGCAATTCGCGCTCGTGTTCAATAGCATCGATCAACGCCCGACGCTGGTCTTGACTCGTTTTGAGTGAGAGCGGGTGCAGTCGGCGGGTTTCCGAAAATCGACGCACCAATGTTTCGGTGCTGGCATCCAGAAAAAGGATGGTCAGTTGTATTTTTCGGTCAGGGTTGTTTTGCAGCTGGGCCAAGCGTTGCGGCAGACCTGGTAGGGATGATGCACTGCGCACGTCCATGGCAATCGCCACCTTGCTGGCCCGGTGGCTCTGCTCCAAAGCCAAGAACGGCTCCAACAATTCGGGCGGCAGGTTGTCGACGCAATAGAAACCCACGTCTTCCAGAGCGTTGAGAGCGTCCGATTTGCCAGAACCCGACATGCCGGTAATCAGCACCAGCTCGATGGGGGTATTGGATGAGGTAGTCACAGGTGCAGTCTCTTAATTTGAGAGCAGCTCACGGGCATGAGCGAGAGAAACTTCCGAGGCTTCGCTACCGCCCAACATGCGGGCGAGTTCGCTCACACGGCCCTGCGTTGTGATGGCCTTGACGGTGCTAATCGTTTCCAGGCCAGCTTGCTGTTTGCTGACCAGTAGGTGGTGGTCAGCGCAGGCGGCCACTTGGGGCAGGTGGGTCACGGCGAGCACTTGGCGATCGGTCCCCAGTTGGCGAAGCAATTGGCCCACGGTGTGGGCCACCGCGCCACCAATGCCTGAGTCCACTTCGTCAAAAATCAACGTGGGTGCTTGTCCTAGGCGGCTGGTGACAACGGAGATGGCCAAGGCAATGCGCGAAAGCTCGCCGCCGGAAGCCACTTTGCCCACGGGGCGTGGTGTTGTACCGCTGTGGCCGGCCACCAAAAATTCCACCTGCTCCCATCCTTCGGCTTGGGGTTCTTCGAGCCGTTGCAGGCTCACCTCAAAGCGACCGCCCTGCATGCCCAATGTCTGCATGGTTTGCGTGACCGCCTTGGACAGTTGAGGAGCTGCTTGCAGTCGTTTTTTTGTTAGGAGTTGCAGGGTTGCAGAAAAAGTTTGCCAAGCTTGGCGTTCTGCCTGTTGCAGACTGTCCAGATCCAGCGCTTGATCGATCTGTGCCAGTTCGTTTTTCCACTGTGCGTGCAAGTCTGCCAACTCTTCAGGTGGACGGCGGTAGCGCCTTGCCAGCGAAACCCATTGGGAGAGGCGCTCATCCAGCGTTTCTAGGCTGGCGGGGTCTTGTTCGGTACGCCTTGAGTACTGTTGCAAGCTGTGCACCGTGTCCTGCACCCCAGCCAGAGCCGCTTCCAGCGCTTCAATGGCGTTGGCAAACTGGGGTTCGATATGCGCTTGCGCTTGCAAGGCGGCGAGGGCTCTGTGAATCAGTGCGCCTGCGTTGGGTTCCTCCTCGTCCAGTGTCGACACCGCCACCTGCACGGCGTCCAAAAGCGCTTGTGCATGGGCCAAACGGCTGTGTTGGGCATTGAGTTCAACCCACTCGTCTGGCAGGGGCATGAGTTTGTCGAGGTCGGCAATTTGCCAAGCCAGGCGTTCGCTTTCTTGTTGCAAGGTGTTTTGGCGTTCGGTGGCAGTTTCCAGAACCTTGCGCTTGCTGCGCCACTCGGTCCAGTCCTGTTGGGCCAACGCCGTGTCTACGTCGGCGTAAGCATCCAGCAACTCGCGCACCGCATCGGCGCGCGTCAGACTCTGCCAAGCGTGTTGCCCGTGAATGTCCACCAAGCCGTTGGACAAGGCTTTGAGTTGGGTCATGGTGGCTGTGCTGCCGTTGATCCATGCGCGGCTTCGGCCTTCGGTGTCCACTGTGCGGCGCAACAGTAGGGTCTCTTCTACAGGGAAACCCTGCTCTTCGAGCCAAGGTGCGATCGCAGGTGAGGCATCAAATTCAGCGGTAATTTCGCATCGGGAAGCGCCCTCGCGCACCACACCGCTGTCGGCTCGGGCACCCAATGTCAGTTGCAGGGCGTCGATCAGAATGGACTTGCCAGCACCAGTTTCCCCCGTCAGGACGGAGAAGCCGCTGCCGAGGTCGAGATCCAGGGACTGCACGATAACGAAGTCGCGCAGAACAATGCGTCTGAGGCTCATGAACGTCGGAATCCAAGGTCGGGTTTGAAG
>JAUXXN010000614.1 GCA_030684755.1 Hydrogenophaga sp. | reverse complement strand
GTGATGAACGCGATGATTGCGCGCATCAAGCTGCTGGGCCGCATGGATGTGGTGGAAAAACGCCGCCCGCAAGATGGCCGTATTAAAACCCTGCGCCCTGGTGTGGGCGCGGCGCGCGGCGATGAGGTGGAAATGCGCCTGTCCACCCTGCCCACCGCCTTTGGCGAAAAGCTGGTGATGCGCATTTTTGACCCCGAAGCCACCGCCAAAGACCTGAGTGCGCTGGGTTTTGCCCCGCACGACGCGCAGCGCTGGGAAGCGCTGACGCACCGGCCACACGGCATTGTGCTGGTGACCGGCCCTACCGGCTCGGGCAAAACCACCACGCTCTACGCCACGCTCAAGCGCCTGGCCACCGAAGAGGTGAACGTGAGCACGGTGGAAGACCCGATCGAGATGATTGAGCCCGCCTTCAACCAAACCCAGGTGCAGCCCCACTTGGACCTGGACTTTGCCCAGGGCCTGCGCGCCCTGATGCGGCAAGACCCGGACATCATCATGGTGGGCGAGATCCGCGACCTGAACACCGCTGAGATGGCGGTGCAGGCCGCGCTCACCGGCCACCTGGTGTTCACCACGCTGCACACGAACGACGCGCCCTCGGCCATCATGCGGCTGATGGAACTGGGCATACCGCCGTATTTGATCAACGCCACCGTGTTGGGCGTGCTGGCGCAGCGCCTGGTGCGCACCCTGTGCCCAGCCTGCCGCACCCGAGAAGACGAAACCACTGCCACTGCCTCGCGCCTGACGCTGACCGACCTGGTGAAGCCCTGGAAAGTGAGCGGCAGCTACCGGCCCTACCAGCCCGTGGGTTGTGTGGACTGCCGCATGACCGGTTTTCGGGGTCGCATGGGGCTCTACGAGTTGCTGGTGGTGACCGAAGCGTTCAAAGAAAAAGTCAGCCGCGAGCCCCAGTTGGAGAGCTTGCGCAAACAGGCCATCACCGATGGCATGCGCCCGCTGCGCCTGGCCGGCGCTGTCCGTGTGGCCGAAGGCATGACCACGCTGGACGAGGTGCTGGCTTGTACGCCGCCGGTGAACTGAGCGCATGAAGCGGTATCCAACGGCTGCTTCAAGGCAGCCGTTGGATGACTTGGGCTTCATCAAACGCTTATATTTCCTTTATTGTTGACGCAACCCGAGCCCGCATGATCCCCATCAAAACCGAGTCCGCCTGGCGCGGCACCGCCGACTGCCGCCAATGCGGCATCCGCGACATGGTGCTGTTTGCCGACCTGCGCGAAGAAGACTTTGCCCTGATTCATGCACCCATTGATGATCTGGAATTTGCCGTTGGCCAACCCCTGGTGCGCATGGGTGAAACGGCCACTTCGCTGTACACCTTGCGCGTGGGCGTGATCAAGCTGGTGCGCAACACGGTGGACGGGCGCCAGCGCATCGTGCGCGTGCTGCGTGCGGGCGACGTAGTGGGCCTGGAGGCGCTCATGGGCCCTACTTACGACTCCGACGCCATCGCCCTTACCTCCATCAAAGTGTGTCGTTTGCCGCTGCAAGTGATACAGCGCCTGAACCGTGAAACTCCGCGCCTGCACCAGCGCTTGTTGGAGAAATGGCACCGTAGCTTGAAAGAGGCCGACGACTGGCTGGCCGACCTGAACTTCGGCAACGCCCGCCAGCGCGTGGCCGGGCTCATTTTGAAAATGCGCGCGGAACACGACGCTACTGTGTCACACCTGTTTTCGCGCGAAGACATGGGCGCCATGCTCGACCTGAAGCTGGAAACCGTGAGCCGTACGCTCTCGGCTTTTGAACGCGAAGGGCTGATTGAGCCGCTGGACAAGCAAAGCCGCATGTACCGCGTGCGGGATGTTCAACGCCTGTCTGCTCCCAAAGCCTGAATCTGTGCGCGGCGCAGCGGGTTGATGGACGGGGTGACAGCCCGTTTGGCCACCTGTGCCGATAATTGGCGCCATGCCTCCAACCCCCGCGTTCCCCGTGCCCCACCTTGCAACCGGCCTGCTTCTCGCTAGCGCGGGCTCCATTGCTTTTTCGGGCAAGGCCATCATCGTCAAGCTGGCCTACCGCCACGGCGTGGACGCGGTCACGCTCATCATGTACCGCATGCTGTTTGCGCTGCCGCTGTTTCTGGCGCTGGCCTGGTGGGCCACGTACCGGCAAGGGGGCGGAGGCAAAGCGGCGCTGACCCGCAAAGACTGGCTGGGCATTCTGGGCCTGGGGTTCACCGGCTATTACCTGGCCAGTTTTTTGGACTTCTGGGGCTTGCAATACATCAGCGCCAGCTTGGAGCGGCTGATTCTTTACCTCAACCCCACGCTGGTGCTGGTGTTGGGTTGGGTGCTTTACCAACGGCGCATCACCGCCCTGCAAGCGCTGGCCATGGCGGTGAGCTACGCCGGGGTGCTGCTGGTGTTCGGCCACGAGGCTGACTTTGCCGGGCCGAACGCCGTGTTGGGCGCCGCCCTGGTGTTTGGCAGCGCCATCAGCTACGCCATCTACCTTGTGTACAGCGGCGAGTTGGTCAAGCGGCTGGGCTCCATGCGCTTGGTGGGCCTGGCCACCAGTGTGGCCTGTGTGCTGTGCCTGTTGCAGTTTGTGCTGCTGCGCCCGCTGGAGGCGGCCACGTCGGTGGCACCCGAGGTGATCTGGCTGTCGGTGCTCAACGCCACGCTGTGCACGTTTGCGCCTGTCATCATGGTGATGATGGCTATTGAACGCCTGGGCGCAGGCTTGGCCGCCCAGACCGGCATGATCGGGCCCATGTCCACCATCGCCATGGGTGTGCTGATTTTGGACGAACCCTTCAACGGCTGGATCGTGGCGGGCACCGTGCTGGTAGTCGCGGGTGTTTTTCTCGTCACGCGCTTTGGCTCGGCCAGCGCGGCCAAATAACTTTCAACAGGAGACTTTCACATGGACATGGGCATTGCGGGCAAATGGGCGCTGGTGTGCGGCGCCAGCAAGGGGCTGGGCCTGGGCTGCGCGCAGGCGCTGGCGGCAGAGGGTGCGCACGTGGTTATGGTGGCCCGCCGGGCCGATGTGCTGGAGGCTTCGGCGGCCGCCTTGCGCGCCGCGTCGCCCAGTGTGCAGGTGCTTAGCGTTGCCGCTGACATCACCACAGCAGAAGGCCGCGCCGCTGCATTCGCAGCCCCGGGCGGCCCGGGCACGGCGTTCGACATCGTGGTGACCAACGCCGGTGGCCCACCGCCCGGCGACTTTCGCAGCTGGGACCGCGACGCCTGGATCAAGGCGATTGACGCCAACATGCTCACCCCCATCGAACTCATCAAAGCCACGGTGGACGGCATGGCGGCGCGGGGTTTTGGCCGCATCGTCAACATCACCAGCAGCGCGGTGAAGGCGCCCATCGACATCCTGGGTCTGAGCAACGGCGCACGCAGTGGGTTGACGGGCTTTGTGGCCGGTGTGGCGCGCAGTGGTATTGCTGCGCAGGGCGTGACGATCAACAACCTGCTGCCCGGCAAGTTCGACACCGACCGTATCGCTGCCGTCATCCAAGGTGCCGCCGATAAAACCGGTAAGAGCGTGGACGACATTCGCCGTGCCCAGCAAGCGCAGATTCCGGCGGGCCGCTTTGGCAGTCCGCAAGAGTTCGGCGCCATCTGCGCTTTCTTGTGCAGCGTGCACGCCAGTTACATGACGGGGCAAAACGTGCTGGCCGATGGCGGTGCTTACGCGGGAACGTATTGATTGCACCCCCGCGCGTCAAGCCGTGCGGTGGACGCTACCGTCTAGAACTCACCACAATCCCGCCCACAATCAGCGCAAACCCCGCCGCGTGGTACAGCTGCGGCATTTCACCCAGCAGCGTGGCTGACATGAGTGCCGCAAACAGCGGGGTGAGGTTGGTGAAAAAGCTCGCGATGGAGGGCCCGACGCGGCCCACACCGGCGCCCCAGCAGCGGTAGGCCAGCAGCGACGGGCCGATGGCCACGAACAGCAAGGCCCCGGCCAGCGGCCATCCCCACTGAATGTGGCTTTGCCCTGCTGGCAAAGCGGGCAGCAGGCTCCATTCAACCGCCACCAGGGTGCTGGACCACACCACACCCATGGCCATTTGTGCGAGCAAGAAAGCGGCCCAATCGGCCTTGATGGCGGCGGGTTCGGTGCCGGGTTTGGGCTTGGCCAGCAGCCAGCTGTACCAAGCCCAAACCAGCGAGGCCAGCAGCATCCAGCCGTCGCCGGGCACCAGTTGCACCGCCTGCAGTTGGGCCAGTTCCCCGCGTGAAAGCACCGTGGCCACCCCGGCGAGCGACAGGCCTGCGCCCAGTGCCGCACGGCGGGAAATGGACACGCCGTAAAACAGGCGCCCCAGCAGCAGCATCCACACCGGTGTGCTTGAAGCCACCAGTGTCACATTG
>JAUXXN010000610.1 GCA_030684755.1 Hydrogenophaga sp. | reverse complement strand
TGTGTAGAACCCTCCTCAGGTTGACTTTCATAAATGTTAGCACTCTCTGTGAGTGAGTGCTAAAGGAATGGTTCCATGGATGTGGGTTCGTGTGGGTTCGTGTGGTTTTGTGATGTTTCAAAAAGTGATGGGCCGACAAATGACGGGAGATTGCGCAAGCGGGAAAGTTGTCCCCGCTTGTTACAAGTCACCTGCCGCGCGACACAATAGGTCGAATTGGAGAATATGCATGACAGTGGAGTCCGGTCGGTTGGCCGATGAAGAATCCAGCAGGGGCACTGCCCCTGCTGAAGCGCAACAGACACGGTTGGTTCGTTTGCAGGTCAGCGCGGCCGACAAGCTGAACCTGGCCGCTTTCCAAAACGCGGTGCCCGCGTTGCATGGGCTGGCCATCGTCAATGAAACAGCCGCAACGCTGAGTGACTTGACGGTTCAGTTGCGCAGCGAGCCCGAGTTCGTCAAGCCGCGTGTCTGGCATCTGGCGTCTGTGGGGCCCGGCGAAACCTACCACCTGCGCGATCTGGATGTGCAGCTCCATGGCGCCTTGTTGTCGCGGCTGACCGAGGCCGAGTCGGCTTCGTGGCTGTTTGAACTGCGCAGCCGCCAGCAACCCGATGTGGTTCTGGCCACACACAGCTGCACGGTGGAACTGCTGGCCCGCAACCAGTGGGGCGGCCTGGGGCCGTTGCCGGAGTTGGTGGCGACCTTCGTTCAGCCCAATGATCCGGCGGTGGATCGTTTGCTCAAGGATGCAGCGCTGGCCTTGCAGTCGGCGGGCAAGTCGGGGTCGATCGACGGCTACACCCAGGGCGCCAAGCGGGCCTGGGAGCTCGCTTCGGGCCTCTGGACGGCGGTGCTTCAGCGCCGACTTACTTACGCACTCCCCCCGGCCAGTTTCGAGCACGCTGGCCAGAAAGTGCGCAGCCCCGGGCAGGTGCTGGACGCGGGCTTGGCCACGTGCCTGGACCTCACGCTGCTGTTTGCGGCCTGCCTGGAGCAAGCCCACCTCAACCCGTTGCTGGTGTTCACCAAGGGTCATGCGTTGGTGGGCGTGTGGCTGCGCGACGAGCAGTTTGCCAGTCCGGTGGTGGACGACATCACCGCCTTGCGCACGCGGGTGAAGCTGCAAGAGATGCTGGTGTTTGAAACCACCTTGGCCGCCCAAGGCCAGACCGTGGCGTTCAGCCAGGCCATGGCCAGCGCCAACCGCCAGCTGTCGGAGGCGGCGGACACGTTCGAGCTGGTGGTGGACGTGAAGCGCGCCCGCCTGTCCCGCATCAAGCCGCTGGCGTTGTCCCAAGGCGCTGAGCCGTCGTTGCCATCGGAACAAACCGAGCCCGGCAGCGCGGTGGAAGACGCACCGGACGTACCCGACAGCGTGGCACCGAGCCATCCGGGCGCCGAACTCGACCCGAAAGACCGGCTGGAGCGCTGGCAGCGCAAGCTGCTGGACCTGTCGTTGCGCAACGCCTTGCTGAATTTCAAGCCCGGCAAGAAAACCCTGTCGCTGGAGGTGGCCGGTGCAGCCCTGGAAGACGCGCTGGCCCAGGGACACACCCTGAAGCTGCTGCCCAACCCCCAAGAGATGCAGGGCCATGACCCGCGCAGCCAGCCCCTGCACGAGGCGCGCAGCCTGGAAGACCTGCGCCAGGCGCAAGCGGCTGAGGCGCTGTTGCGCCGCGAGGTTTTCATTCCGCTCGAAGCCGAAGAGCTGGAAGGGCGTCTGGTCGATTTGTACCGGGGCGCACGCCTGGCGATGCAAGAGGGCGGGGCCAACACGCTGTTTGTGGCGCTGGGCTTTCTGGTCTGGAGCCGGCGCGACAAGCCCGAGCTGCGGATCAAGGCGCCGCTGGTCTTGCTGCCCGTCACGCTGAACCGCAAGAGCGCTCGCTCGGGGTTCACGTTGCAGGTGCAAGAGAGCGAGCCGCTGTTCAACCCGACCTTGGTTGAAATGCTGCGCCAAGACTTTCAGCTGGAGCTGGGTGTGTCCGTGGTCGACGCACCGCGCGAAGGCGTGGGCCTGGACATACCCGGCATCTGGGCACGCGTGCGCGCCGCCATCAAAGACATTCGCGGCTGGGAGGTCAGCGAAGACGTGGTGCTGTCGATGTTCTCGTTTGCCAAATACCTGATGTGGAAGGACCTGACCGAGCGCACCGACGACCTGCGCAAGTCGCCGGTGGTGGCCCACCTGATGGACACGCCGCGCGAGCCCTACCGCTCCAGCATCGCGTTCCCCGACGTTCGCCGTCTCGACACCGACTTCGCGCCCCAGCAGGTGTTCTGCCCACTGCCAGCCGACTCGTCGCAACTCTCCGCCGTGATGGCGGCGGCCCAGGGCAAAGACTTTGTGCTCATCGGTCCGCCCGGCACGGGCAAGAGCCAGACCATTGCGAACCTGATTGCGCAGTGCCTCGCCGAGAACAAGCGCGTGTTGTTTGTTGCCGAGAAAATTGCCGCGCTGGATGTGGTCTACCGCCGCCTGCGCGAAGTGGGGCTGGGCGAGTTTTGTCTGGAGCTGCACTCCAACAAGAGCCGCAAGCTCGATGTGCTGGGCCAGTTGCAAAAGTCGTGGGATGCGAAGGGCGATGTGGATTCGGCCGCTTGGCTGGCCAAAGCGCAGCAGCTGGGCCGCTTGCGCGAACAGCTCTCCACCTACGTGGCCCGCCTGCACCACCGCCACGGCAATGGCTGGACGGTGTACCAGGCCATCGGTTGCGTGGCCGCCCACAGCGATGTGCCCGACTTGCGCTTGACTTGGCCGTCGCCGTCGGCGCACAACGAAGCCGCCTTGGCCGGGCTGCGCGAACTGGCTGGCCGGTTGCAAGCCAACGCCACCGCCGTGGGCGCCCACAACCTGTTGGCAGGCCCCTGGGTGCCGGTGCACGCCACCGATTGGTCGGTCCGCTGGCAACAAGACATGGTGCGTGCCGCGCAGACCCTGCAAGCGGCCGTGGACCGTTTCTCCCTGGCCGTCGAACGCCTGGGCGGGTCGCTGGGCCTGGAATGGCCGGTGCTGAACATGCAGACCCGCTTGGCGGTGGCCGTGTTGGTCAAGGCCTTGCCGCAGGCCGCCCACGAGGATTGGAGCTTTTGTGCCTTGCCCAACAGCCGCGCCCTCAGCGTGGACTTGAAGGCGGGCACGGTGCTTCTGCACCAGCACCGCGATCTCTCGGCGCAGATGTCCACCCCGTGGCCGGTGGAGTTGCTGGAGTTGCGACGCCGCCTGCAAGCCGAGCTGGGCATGCCGTGGCCCAGTGGCGTGAGCGACAACCTGGAGCGTGGCCTGCAATGGATCGAAGAAATCGCCCAGCTGCGCACAGGTCTGTCGGTGCTGTACGGCGCTGGCGTGGGCCAGCTCCCTGTGGTGCAACTGCAACGCGATTGGGCCCAAGCCCAAACGGCGTTCTGGCCGCTTTCATGGCTGGGCCAGCGCCAGGTGCGGCGTGCGCTGGAAGCGGTGACCCAGGACGCCGGGACGCCCCGCATCGCCGAGGATCTGGCCATTCTCGTGCGCATCAAAAGCCTGCACGACGAGGTGAACCAGCTCGACCTCAGGGGTGTGGATGAAGGCGTTTGGGCCGGCGTCAAGACGCGCACCGACCACGCGCGAAGCGTGCTGATGGCCAACGCCGCGCTTCGCGCCGCGAGGTTGCACAAACCCTTTTCTCTGGAGGGCCTGGGCGCCGTGCTGGATGGCCGTTGCGGTGAGCGCTGGGCCCAAGAGGGGCAACGCCTGAAGGCCTTGCTGGACTTGGAGCAGCGTCTGACCGAAGTCATGACGATCGGCGATGCCAGCCATGCCTCGGCACCCGGCCAAGACGCCTCCATCCTGCGGTCTGCGCTGGCTTTTGAGCGTGAACGCATGGGCTTGCGGCACCGGGGCAGTCTGCAAACGCCACACCCTGACGTGGCCGAAGGCCGCTGCGGCCCCGCGTTGCAGCAGCAGCACGCCCTGCTGCAGGCGCGCAGCGCCCTGGAAGCCCGGTTGTTGGCCATGGACCCCCTCCGCGCGCAGTGCCCAGGCGTTTGGAACGGGCTGGACACCGACGGCGAGGGCGTCACCCGCGCACTGCGGTTCCATGCCTTGTTGCACGCTGGCGTGTCGGGTCTGGGTTTGTCAACCGCAGCAGAGGCTCAGCTGATGGAGCGGCTGCACCCCTTGCTGGGCGCGCGCCGCCACGAACTGGGGGAAACGGGCGCTATCGGCCAAGGCTGCCAGCAGGTGCTGGCGCTGCTGACCGAGCTGAGCAGCGCCACCGACCACTTCAGCGCCACGGCTGCACAGCCCGAGCCGGTGCGCCGAGCCCTGTCCGATCTCGCGCCCGCTGCGCTCGCCCAAGTCGCCGCACGGCTGGAGGCGCACCACCCCGGACTGCACGCCTGGTGTGCCTGGCGCCATGCCCAGGCCAGCGCCCGCAGCGCCGGGCTGGCGGCGCTGGTGGACAGTATTGAGGCCGGTGCCGTGGCGCCCGCCCAGGCACCGAACGTGTTGGAGGTGAACTACGCCCGCTGGTGGCTGGCCGAAGCGGTGGACGGCGACGAGGTGCTCAAGCGCTTCGTTTCTGCCGAGCACACGCTGCGCATCCAGGAATTCCGAAGACTGGACGACGAGTTCACCCAGGTGTCCCGCGCTTGGATACGCGCAAAGCTGTGCGCCAACCTGCCTGCGGCCGACAGCATCCAGCGCAACAGCGAATGGGGCATCTTGCGCCGCGAAATCACCAAGAAGCGCCAGCACCTGCCGCTGCGCCAGCTGTTGCAAGAAATCCCGTCGGTCGTGCTGCGCCTGACGCCGTGCCTGTTGATGAGCCCGCTGTCGATTGCGCAGTACCTGTCGGCCGACGCCAGCAACTTCGACCTGGTGGTGTTCGACGAAGCCTCGCAAATTCCGGTGTGGGACGCCATTGGCGCCATGTCGCGCGGCAAGCAGGTGGTGATGGTGGGCGACCCGAAACAGCTGCCCCCGACCAACTTCTTTGCCCGGGCCGACAACGGCGACGAAGAGTTGGAAGAGGCCGATCTGGAGAGCATCCTCGACGAATGCCTGGGCGCCAGCCTGCCCACGCGCCACCTCTCGTGGCACTACCGTTCGCGCCACGAAAGCCTGATCGCCTTCAGCAACCACCGCTACTACGGCGGCGGTCTGGTCACCTTCCCCTCGCCCGTTACCGACGACCGCGCCGTCAGCTTCCACTGGGTGGACGGGCGCTATGGCAAAGGCGGTGCCCGCACCAACCTGCCTGAAGCCCGGGCGCTGGTGGCCGAGTTGGTGCAGCGCCTGCAATCGCCCGGCTTTCAGGCCTCCGGCCTGACCATCGGCGTGGTCACGTTCAACGCCGAACAGCAAAGCCTGATTGAAGACCTGCTGGACGAAGCGCGCCGCCAAGACCCCGGCCTGGAGCCGTACTTTGCGGACGGCGAGATCGAACCCGTGTTCGTGAAAAACCTGGAAAGTGTGCAGGGCGACGAGCGCGACATCATGTATTTCTCCATCACCTACGGCCCCGACCTGGCCGGTGCGGTGTCCATGAACTTCGGCCCGCTCAACCGCGACGGCGGCGAGCGCCGCCTGAACGTGGCCGTCACACGGGCCCGGCACGAACTGCGCGTCTTCAGCAGCCTGCGCGGCGACCAGATGGACCTCTCACGCACCCAGGCTGCAGGCGTGCGCGACCTCAAGCACTTTCTGGAATTTGCCGAACACGGCCCGCGCGCACTGGCACAGGCGCACCACGGCAGCCAAGGCGACTTTGAGAGCCCGTTTGAAGCCAGCGTGGCTGCCGCGCTGGGCCGCAAAGGCTGGCAGGTGCACACCCAGATCGGCGCATCGTCGTTTCGCATCGATCTGGGCGTGGTGCACCCCGACTTCGCGGGCCGTTACCTGGCGGGAGTGGAATGCGACGGCGCCACCTACCACCGCTCGGCCACCGCGCGCGACCGTGACAAACTGCGCGAGCAGGTGCTGCGTGGTCTGGGCTGGGAGATCGTGCGCATCTGGTCCACCGACTGGTGGGTGAACCCGGGCGGCACGCTGGAGCAGGCGCACGCCGCGCTGAGCGCGTTGCTGGAACGCGATCGCAGCCAGCGGGCGGGCGCTGTGGTGGTGGCCGACGGCAACGCAGAACCCGAACGGGTGGCTGGCGAGGCCCGTGCGGATGGTCAGACGGTGGTCTGAGAAGACGGCGGTGGGCGGCGGCACAGCGCCACCCTGGGCCTGTGTCTGAGGCTTGGAATGTCTGAATAACTGTTTAAAAAAACAGTATCATGAGCCGCTGAAATTCAGCAAGGCCTCATGTATGAACAGCAACTGCGTCGGGTACGTCCCCCAGCTCTTGGCGAACACGCCCTTGGTGTTGTGCCAGTCCGAAGGCCATGTGCGGGCTGGGTTTCCTTCGCCCGCGCAAGACTTTGCCATCCACCGCCTGGACCTGACCGCTTTGCTGGTGACCCACCCGCAGGCCACCTACCTGCTGCGTGTGGCTGGCACGTCCATGCGCGACGCCGGTATTGACGACGGCGACACCCTGGTGGTGGACCGTGCCATCAAGCCCCAGCACGGCCATGTGGTGGTGGCGGTGGTCGATGGCGATTTCACCGTGAAGCATCTGCATCTGCGCGCAGGGTGTATGCGCCTGAAGGCCGCCAACCCCACGTTTCCCGACATCGTGCCCAAAGATGGGCAGACGGTGGAGGTCTGGGGCGTGGTCAGCGCCTGCATCAAGCGCTTCGTGGTTTGACAGACTGAGCTTGACAGGCCAAACGCCGCCAACACCCCCAACAATTCCACGGCTTTGTAAGACCATGTACGCGCTGGTGGACGGCAACAATTTTTACGTGTCGTGCGAGCGGGTGTTTCGCCCCAGCCTGAACGGGCGCCCGGTGGTGGTGCTGTCCAACAACGACGGTTGCGCCGTGGCGCGCTCCAACGAGGCCAAGGCGCTGGGCATCCCCATGGGGGCGCCCTGGTTTCAGATTCAGCACCTGCAGCATGCGGCCGGTCTGGTGGGACTCTCTGCCAACTTCACCTTGTACGGCGACATGAGCGACCGCATGATGAGCCTGGC
>JAUXXN010000590.1 GCA_030684755.1 Hydrogenophaga sp. | reverse complement strand
CAAGCAATCAAGGCCGAGACCACCGGGTCCACCAGAAGCCAAGCGTAGGCCACCAAAAAGCTCAACGCGCTCACCAGGTGCAGCGCTTGGTTGATGCGGTTGTGGTGGTAGTAGCGGTGATCGTCCCAGCGCAGGGTGCGCAGCGTTTCCATGAAAGCATTCACGTCGGTGGTCCTTGATTGACAGGGTAGTTCGGAAAAGGTTTGCACCCCTGGGAATCTGTTTGGCCAAGCAACGTCGGTCGGTGTGTGTTTCGCACCGTTGTCGTTTGCCAGAACAAAGCTGGGGCGTGTCCATCTTCAGAGTTGGCGATGAAAACGGTGTGACAGATCGCGGCGTGTCATGGGGTTGTCCGCTGCACCGGCGGGTGTTTTGTCACGCGCTTGTTATGAACAGCGCTGACCATGTCGTTATGAACTCTGCCCACGAAGCCGCTTTGGATGTGACCGATCTGTTGCCCGCCCAGCGCTGCTTGCGCGTGGCGGTGGTCACCGAAACCTACCCGCCCGAGATCAACGGTGTGGCCTTGTCACTGGCCAAGCTGGTGGACGGCATGCTCGCGCGCGGCCACGAAATCCAGTTGGTGCGGCCCCGCCAGGCCGTGGCGCCGCAGGCGCAGCACAGCGACGGCATGCAAGTCATGCTGATGCGCGGCTTGCCCATTCCCCATTACCCGCAGTTGCGCTTGGGGCTGCCGGCCAAGTCGGCACTGGTGGCGGCTTGGCAAAAGCGCAGGCCCGACTTGGTTCACATTGCCACCGAGGGGCCGCTGGGCTGGTCGGCCTTGCAGGCGGCGCGCAAGCTCCGGTTGCCGGTGAGTTCTGAGTTCCGCACCAACTTTCATGCCTACAGCGCGCATTACGGTTTGGGCTGGCTCAACCGCACCATTGCCGCTTACCTGCGCAAGTTTCACAACCAGGCGGGCTTGACCATGGTGCCCACCGAGGCCTTGCGCGAGCAGTTGGCGCAGCTGGGTTTTGAGCGCCTGACGGTGGTGGGGCGCGGGGTGGACACGCGGCGCTTTGACCCCGCGCGCCGCGATGACAACCTTCGCCAGCGCTGGGGCGTGCAGTCCTATGACCCGGTGTTGCTGTACGTGGGGCGTTTGGCGCCTGAAAAAAATCTGGCTCTGCTGATCAAGGCTTACCAAACCATGGCGCAGCAGCAAGCGCGGCTGCGGCTGGTGGTGGTGGGCGATGGTCCGAGCGCAGACGAGCTGCGCAGGCGTTGCCCCAGCGCGATCATGCTGGGCATGCAAAGCGGCCTGGAGCTGGCCGCCATCTACGCCAGTGCCGATATGTTTTTGTTTCCCAGCGTCACCGAAACCTTTGGCAACGTGACGCCCGAGGCCTTGGCCAGTGGTTTGGCTTTGGTGGCCTACGAGCACGCGGCTGCCCAAGAACTGGTGTGCCACGGCGACAACGGCCTGCTGGCGCCGCTGCACGACGAAGACGCTTTTGTGCGGCGTGCCTGCGATGTGCTGGACCGCTGGAAACCCGACAACCCCATGCGGCTGGCCGCGCGCCGCAGCATGCTGGCGCGCGACTGGCAGAGCATTTTGGAGCAGGTGGAAGACCGCTGGTGGTCGGCCATCGGGTCTGCCGAGCCCCAGCGCATGCGCAATGTGGCGGGTTTGGCGGTTCAGGTCTGAGCGGTTGAAAGGTTTTTGCGCAAGACCTACCTAGAAGAGAAACCCCTGCCCATGAAAATCGCAGTTGCCGGAACCGGCTATGTTGGTTTGTCTATCGCCGTGCTGTTGGCCCAGCACCACGACGTGGTTGCGCTGGACATCGTGCCCGCCAAGGTAGACCAGATCAACGCCCGGCAAAGCCCCATTGAAGACGCGGGGCTGCACGACTACCTGCAAAACAAGTCCTTGAACTTGCGGGCCACACTGAACAAAGAAGAGGCTTACCAAGGCGCAGACTTCGTGGTCATTGCCACCCCCACCGACTACGACACGACCCGCAACTACTTCAACACCGCGTCGGTCGAGGCGGTGATTCGCGATGTGACCGCCATCAACCCCACGGCGGTGATGGTGGTGAAGTCCACCGTGCCGGTGGGTTTTACGAAAGACGCCAGCCAACGCCTGGGCACGGGCAATCTGTTGTTCAGCCCCGAGTTTTTGCGTGAAGGCAAAGCCTTGCACGACAACCTGCACCCCAGCCGCATTGTGGTGGGCGAAATTTCTGAACGGGCGCAGCGATTTGCTGGGTTGCTGCAACAAGGCGCGGTGAAGCAAGACGTGCAGTTGCTGTTCACAGACAGCACCGAGGCCGAAGCCATCAAGCTGTTTGCCAACACCTACCTGGCCATGCGCGTGGCCTTTTTTAACGAGCTGGACACCTACGCCGCCACCCATGGCCTGAACACGCGCCAGATGATTGACGGCGTGTGCCTGGACCCGCGCATAGGCGCTCACTACAACAACCCCAGCTTTGGCTACGGCGGCTATTGCCTGCCCAAAGACACAAGGCAGTTGCTGGCCAACTACGCCGATGTGCCGCAAAACCTGATTGGCGCCATCGTCAGCGCCAACAGCTCGCGCAAAGACTTTGTGGCCCAAGACATTTTGGAGCGCAAGCCCAACACGGTGGGCGTGTACCGCTTGGTGATGAAAGCCGGCAGCGACAACTTCAGGGCCAGCAGTGTGCAGGGCATCATGAAACGCCTGAAGGCCAAAGGCGTGGAAGTGATCGTTTATGAACCCGTGTTGAAAGAACCGCACTTTTTCAACTCGGTGGTGTTCAACGACCTGGACGCCTTCAAGGCAAAGGCCGACGTGATCATTGCCAACCGCCGAACCCCCGAGCTGAGCGACGTGCAAGACAAGGTCTACACCCGCGACTTGTTTGGCAGTGACTGAATCAGGTCTTGCGCAGGCCTTGTGCGTGCCGATGCGGAGCACGTTTCATGCAAGCGTCACTGGTCTGTCATGCGAGCCCCCAACAATGTGTTCAAGCTGTTCATCCGTGGGTCACAAGGGGCATTTTTGAAAGCAATGTTCAATCATCATCCGCAAGTGGCGCGCACGAGCACCGCTTTCAGCCCTGTGGGGCTTTCTGTGTCGGGCATGTCTTTGCCTCCCATGCCCAACGGGCTGGATGCCGATGTGGACGACAACCCCGAAGGTATCGACAACGAGCCTGAGCGCAGTGTCGATGGCCGATCGGGTTACCGGACGGTGTTCATCTCCGACATTCATTTGGGCACGCCCGGCTGCCAAGCCCAGGCGCTGTTGCATTTTTTGCGCTGCAACCCCTGCGACACCCTGTATTTGGTGGGCGACATTGTGGACGGCTGGCAACTGCGCCGCCGCTGGTTCTGGCCGCAGGCGCACAACGATGTGGTGCAAAAACTGCTGCGCAAAGCGCGCAAAGGCTGCCGTGTGGTGTTTGTGCCCGGCAACCACGACGAGTTTGCGCGCCACTTTTTGGGCCACAGTTTTGGCGACATTGAGGTGGTGGAGGACGCGGTGCACCTCACCGCCGATGGCCGCCGCCTGTGGGTGATGCACGGCGATCACTTTGACGGCGTGATTCAGTACGCGAAGTGGCTGGCGCATGTGGGCGACACCTTGTACGAGCTGACGCTCAAGCTCAACCGACACCTGAATTCTTTGCGCGCCCGCATGGGTTTGCCCTACTGGTCGCTGTCGCAATACCTGAAGCACAAGGTGAAAACGGCGGTCAGCTTTGTGTCGGACTTTGAGAAAGCGGTGGCGCAAGAGGCCCGTTCGCGCGGTTACGACGGTGTGGTGTGCGGCCACATCCACCGCCCAGAAATGCGCACCATCGACGGCACCCTGTATTGCAACGACGGCGATTGGGTGGAGAGCCTGTCGGCCTTGGTGGAACACGCCGACGGTCGGCTGGAGATCGTTCACTGGGGCGATGCTTGGAGCGCTGCGCAAGCACAGGCGCTGGCAGCCAACAAACTGGCCAAGGCCAAGCAGGTCACGGTGGCTTGAGCCCGGCCATGCGGGTGGCGTCAGGCGGGCGGCGGCTCGGCGGGCGCCGATGTGGCCACATGCAGCGTCTGGGTCGGAAACGCAATTTCGGCGCCGTGCGCGGCCACAATGCGGCCGATGCGCAGCAACACGTCTTGCTTGATGGCATGAAATTCGACCCATACCGTGGTCTTGGTAAAGCCGTAAATCAGGATGTCGAGCGAGCTGGCGCCGAAGGCCGTGAAGTTGACGATCAGCGTTTGGCTGGTGTCGATGCCTTCGTGGGCCAACAGCATGGCCCGGATGTCGGCCACCACGGCTTCAACCTGCGCGAAGTCGTCGTAGCGCAGGCCCAGGGTTTCTTTCAGGCGGCGGTGGCTCATGCGCGAGGGGTTTTCCACCACGATGGTGGTGAACACCGCGTTGGGCACGTAGATGGGGTTTTTGTTGAAGGCGCGGATGCGGGTGTGGCGCCAGCTGATGTATTCCACCGTGCCTTCGATGCTTTTGTCGGGCGAGCGAATCCAGTCGCCCACGCTGAACGGGCGGTCGAGGTAGATGGTGAGTCCGCCGAAGAAGTTGGCCAGCAGGTCGCGCGCAGCCAAGCCCACCGCAATGCCGCCCACACCGCCCAGCGCCAGCAGGCCGCCAATTTGAAAGCCCAGCGTGTGCGCCACGGTGATGGCGGTGACCACAAACACCAGCAGCCGCACCAACTTGCTCAGGGCCATGGCGGTGGTGACGTCGTAGTCGCCACCGTTTCGGGTGCCGCGCTCGATGCTGGTTTCGGTCACTTCGCCCGCAAAGTGCCACAAAAACCAGGCCACGCAAAGAATGATGCCGATGTCGCGCCATTGCAGCGCGCTGGCCAGCAGCTCGGGTTCGGGCCAGTGGCTGTTGAGCACGCGCGCCATCCAGCCCAGGCTGACGAGCCAGACCAGCGTGCGCAGCGGCTTGTTGGCGGCACTCAGCAGCGCTTCGTCCCAATGGGTGGCGGTGGTCTGGGCCCAGCGCAGGGCCTGCTTGAGCAGCTGGCGCACCGCCATGTTGGCCAGCAAGGTCAGTACAGCAATGGCCAGCAGGCTGAACAGCCAGAGTTCGAGGCCCAGGGCGTTTTGCAGTTGTTGGGTCAGGTCTTTCATGGGGATGCTTATTGAAACGCCACCTCGGCAAAACTGCGCAGCTTGCGGCTGTGCAGTTGCCCCACTCCGCCTTGGCTCAGCAATTCCACAGCACGAATGCCGATGCGCAAATGCTGGTCGACCCGCTCGCGGTAGAAGTGGTTGGCCATGCCGGGCAGCTTGATCTCGCCGTGCAGCGGTTTGTCGCTCACGCACAGCAGGGTGCCGTAGGGCACGC
>JAUXXN010000588.1 GCA_030684755.1 Hydrogenophaga sp. | reverse complement strand
CATCGCCGCCGTGCAGGTCATGCTCGGCGCGGCCACGCTCACGCTGCGCGGCGCCTTCAGCCCCAGCCTGCACTGGCGGCGTCTGGCCCAGGCCATGCTGGTCACGGCCAAGATTGCGGTGTCGGTGGCCATCGTCATTGGTGTGGCCCCGCTGCTGTTTGTGCAGGTGGTGTACGACCCGTTCTGGTACACGTCCAACGTGCTCTCGGCTTGGTGGGTCATCGGCTTCATTGGGCTGCTGATTGCGGGCTACATCGCCATGTACATCTTTTATTGGAAAAACCACGACATCGTGGCTGACGGCGGGCAAGGCGGCGTGTGGATGGTCTTGTCCATCGCGCTGCTGCTGGCGGTGGGCTTCATCGTGCACAGCCTCACCAACCAGATGCTGTTTCCCGAACACTGGATGCAGTGGTACGCGCCCAAAGACGTGGTGAACCCCAACGGCCATGCGCTGCATTATTGGCACCTGCCGCGTTTCCTGTTCTTCATCGCGCTCTCGGCGCCGGTGACGGGCGCTTGGATCTACGGCTACCGCCGTTACCTGCAAGGCGCGCAAGAGGCAGATGCGGCCTACCTGGGCTGGCTACGCGGCCTGGCGCAAAACCTGATGCTCGTGGGCGGTGTGGTGTCGGTGCTCATCGGTGCCGTGTGGATGGCCACGTTGCCCGAGAAGATGGCTTGGTTTGCCACATCCGTTTGGCTGCTGATGGCGGTGGTGGCGCTGGCCGCTGTGGTGGCGTTGCCGCTGGTGCTGCGTGACCGCATCGACTCGGGCGTCTGGGGCTACGCCGTTTTTGGCGCGGGCGCGGTGGGCCTGATTGTGGTGGGCGCGGCGCGCGAAATGCTGCGCTTTGTCACCCTGCTGGGCAGCCACGGCTACAACGCCATGGACTACAAGATCAACATGGACTGGTACAGCACCGCGCTGTTCTTCGCCACCTTCGGCGCGGTCGGCGGCGTCACGCTGGCCTACCTGCTCACCGTGGCCTGGCAGGCTGGGCAAAGCAAGGGCTTGTACACGCCCAGCGCCACCGTCACCCGCATCGGCCAGTGGTCGGTCGGCCTGCTGGTGGGCTGGACGGTTCTTTACTTCGCCGTCGGCTTTTTTGTGTGGGCACGCTGAACATGAAACACACCGCTTCTTTCGATACCGCCGCCCTGCGCAAGGCACTGGGCTGGACCTTGCTGGTGGCCCTGGGCGCTACCGTGGCCGTTTCGCTGACCGTCAAAGCCATGGCACAAACAGCGCCCCAGACGTCTGCGCCTGCCGCCACCGTGTCGGCCCCCGCCGTGACGCCCACGACCAACCCCGCACCCGTGCCCGCGTCCACCATGGCGCACAGCTGCGCCGCCTGCCACGGCACCCACGGCCAGTTGGGCGACGAGTCCTTCATGCCGCTGGCGGGCATGCCGGTGGCGCAGTTCGTGCGCACCATGCGCGATTTCCGCGACAACAAGCGCCCCGCCACGCTCATGGGCCATGTGGCCCGGGGCTTCACCGACGCAGACCTGCAAGGCATGGGCGCGTTCTTCGCGGCCCAAAAACCCCTGGCGGGCACCGTGACCGCCGCCCACGGAGCCAAGCCATGAATGCCGCCACACAGCCCGCCATGCACAACCCAAGCCACAACCCCAGCCGCCGCGCGTGGCTGAACCAGGCCCTGGGCCTGCTGTCGGTGGCCGCCGCGCCCACGCTGGCCTTTGCCCAAAACAGCGCACGCATCGTCATCGTCGGCGGTGGTGTCGGCGGGGCCACCGCCGCCAAATACCTCAAGCTGTTCAACCCGGCGCTGCAAGTCACGCTGATTGAGAAAAACCCGGTTTACGTCCGCCCCTACGGATCGTCCGAAGTGCTGAACCAGCACGCGACGATGGACGAGCTCAACGTGAGCTACGAAGCGCTGAAAACCCAGTACGGCATACGCGTGTTGATCGACACCGTGACCGGCCTCGACCCAGTGGCGCGCACGGTGAGCACCGCAGGCCAACAGAAGATTTCCTACGACAAGCTCATCGTCTCGCCCGGCATCCAGCTCCTGTACAGTGCCTACGCCGGGTACAGCGAACAAATCGCTCGCACGGCGGTGCCCTCGGGCTGGATTCCCGGTGAGCAAACCGCGTTGCTCGCCAAGCAATTGCAGGGCATGCGGCCAGGCGGCACCTTTGTGCTGGCCGCACCGCCCAACCCCTACCGCTGCCCGCCCGGCCCGTACGAGCGCGCCGCGCTCATGACCGAGTGGTTCCAAAAACACAACCCCACGGCCAAAGTCATCATCGTGGACCCGAAGGACAGCTTCGTGACCGACGAAACCATGATGCTCGGCTGGAACCGTCTCTACCGCTTCAACCTGCCGCCCGACTATGTCAAAAAGATGCAAAGCCAGGTGGAGCTGAAGCAACACGCGGGCACCAGCATGCTGAGCTGGGTGCGCGGCAAGGACGGCGGGCGCACGCTCAAGATCGATGCGAAGCAAATGCGCATCGAAACCGAGGGCGAGGTGATCCAGGCCGACGTGATCAACGTCATTCCGCCCATGAAGGCGGGCCAGGTCGCCGCCACGCTGGGGCTGGCCGACAGCAGCGGCTTTTGCCCGGTGGAGCGCCGCACCTTTGCCTCCACCTTGCAGCCCCATGTGTATGTGATTGGCGACGCCAGCATCGCCGACGCCATGCCCAAGAGCGGCTTTTCGGCCAACACCCAGGCCAAGGTGGTGGCGCGCGCCATCGTCGAAGAACTGGCCGGTCGCCCCGCGCCCGAGCCGCTGTGGGAGAACACCTGTTACGCGCTGGCGGGCAAAGACTACGGCCTGTTCGTGGCCGACGTGTTCAAGATCGTTGACGGCAAGATCGTGCGCATCAACGGCCAGGGCCGCTACCTGCCGCTGAACGCCACACCGGCGCAAATCAAGCTCGGTGCGCGTTACCAGCAGGCTTGGCTGCGCACGTTTACTGCCGATTGCTTTGCATGAGATGGCACCCCCCTGCGCCGCTTCGCGTCGTCCCCCCAGGGGGACCACGCCCTTGGACCGGCGGAGCCGGATCTTCGGCGTGTGCGGGGTGTGGCGCCTGCTTCGGCGGCGTCGCGTTGATGAGATGAACCCTTGAAGGAACCGATATGTATTCCGACCCCTATTTGCACGACCCCTATTTGCAAGAACGCACAGCGCCCAACGATAGCTGGCTGCACCGCGCCGCCACGGCGCTGGCCCTGACCGCAGCCAGTGTGTTGATCGGCCTGACGGCTGGCACCGCGCTGGCCGCCGACCACGCCGCTACACCCGCAGCCCGAGCCTGGACACCCGCCAGCTTGCGCACCGCGCTGGCCGCCCTGCCCCCCGGCGAGGCCGAACGTGGCCGGGTGGTGAACCAGCAACTGTTTTGCGCCTCGTGCCACGGCGACACCGGCGTGGCGCCGACGCAGAACTGGCCGCACCTCGCGGGCCAAAAAGCCGCCTACACCGCCAAGATGCTGCTGGACTACCAAAGCCGCCTGCGGGCAGAAAACCACGGCGCGGCGCTGATGCACGACATCGCCGTGATGATGACGCCGCAGCAAATTGCCGACGTATCGGCCTTTTACGCGGTGCAGCCCGCGCCCCGCGACGACGGCACACCACGCCCGGTGGCGGCCCAAGGCGTGAGCGCCGAACAACTGGTGCGCAAGGGCGATCCGGCGCGCCTGCTCACGCCCTGCGCCAGTTGCCACGGCGTCAAAGGCCAAGGCGGCAAGCTCGAAGCCTCGGCGCTGGCGGGGCAAAACCCGCTTTACTTCACCCGCACGCTGCTGAACTACCAAAACGGCACGCGCACCAACGACGCCGTTCGGGGCATGTCGGCGTTTGCCAAAAAACTCAGCCGCAGCGAAATTGACGCGCTGGCCACGTACTACGCCGACTTGCCTGCCGGATCGTCTGCGTCCAAAAAGTAAACTAACCGCCATGAACTTCTGGGACCACAACTTTTCTGCCCTCGGCTTCAAATATGGCACCGCCCCCAACGCGTTTTTGGTTGAGCAAGCGCACCGCCTCGCGCCGGGCTGCGATGTGTTGGTGCCCGGCGATGGCGAGGGCCGCAACGGCGTCTGGCTGGCGCAGCAGGGGCACCGTGTGACCGCCATGGACGGCTCGGCCGTGGGCTTGCAAAAGGCGCAAGCCCTGGCGGCTGAACGGGGCGTGGCCCTGCACACTGTGCTGGGCGACTTGGCCGAATGGGCGCCCGCGCCCACCAGCGTGGACGCGGTGGTGCTGACCTTCGTCCACCTGCCGCCCAGCATCCGCGCCGCTGCGCACCAGCGGCTGGCCGCTGGCCTGCGGCCCGGTGGCCTGCTCATTCTGGAGAGCTTTCACCCGCAGCAACTGCAACACACCAGCGGCGGCCCGAAAGACGCGGCCATGCTCTACACCCCGGCGCTGCTGCGCGAAGACTTTGCCGGGCTTGACGAACTGCTGTCGTGGCAAGGCGAGGTGACCCTGGACGAAGGCCCGGGGCACCAAGGGCTGGCGCATGTTACGCGGTTTATCGCCCGCGCCAAACCCTGAAGTAGCCGGAGCTTCCAGCTCCGGTATTTGCTGGCGCTGGACGTTTGATTCTTCTGGCGCTGGAAGCTGTGGCTGCGCTCAGTTCAGTGCTTTGAGCTTGCGGTAGAGCGAGCGCTCGCTGATGCCCAAGGCCGCCGCCAACTCCGCGCGGCTGCCGGTATGCGCAGCCACCCGCTCGCGCAGCGCGGCCAGCTCCAGCGCTTGCAGCGAGGGTGCGGCGACCTCTGGCGCAGTGGGTTGGGCCAGGGTGGCGCTGTTGGCTGCAGCGGTGGAGGTAACGGGTGCCGCCACCGCAGGCACCACCGCACCACGCCGCCCCGAGTTCAGCGCCTGCACCACGTGTTCGGCTTGGATGCGGTCGCCATCGCACAGCAGCGTGGTGCGCTCCAGCAGGTTGCGCAGTTCGCGCACATTGCCGCGAAACGGCTGCTCGGCCAGCAAGGCCAAGGCTTGGGGCGACACGCTCAGCGTGCGCTTGGGCGCCACCCGCGCCAGCAGCGCCTGGGTCAGCAGCGCAATGTCTTCGCGCCGCTCGCGCAGCGGTGGCAGCGCAATGGGGAAGGTGCTCAGCCGGTGGTACAGGTCTTCGCGAAAGCGGCCCTCGGCCACCATGC
>JAUXXN010000580.1 GCA_030684755.1 Hydrogenophaga sp. | reverse complement strand
TTCACCGCGCAGCTCGATGCTGCCCTTGGTGACCTCGCCCCGCTCGGCTTTGAGCAGGTTGGAGATGGCGCGCAGTGTGGTGGTTTTGCCCGCGCCGTTGCCGCCGAGAACGGCCGCAATTTTGCCCTCGGGCACATTGAGCGATACGCCCTTGAGCACCAGGATCACGTGGTTGTAGATGACCTCGATGCCATTGACGTTGAGTACGGATTTGGTGGGTTCCATGTGCTTTTTCCTTTGACCAATCGACAAGGCTGCGGTGCAACCCTGTCGGCTGGCGGCCCGTGGGGGCCGCGCCCTGCCCGGATGGGCAGGGCAGGGGTCCTATCAGGACTGGCAGTCAGACGGCGCGCGGCGCGTCAGCTTTTTCTCGGCTGCGTAGGTGTCAGCCGCTTTCTTCACCATGGGCTTGATGATCTGCTCATCGGCCTGGTACCAGTCGCTGCTGAAATCCCACTTGGTGCCGTCCCAGGTGTGAATACGCGCCCAAGCCGCGCCCATGTGGTCGTTGCAGCTGGTGGAAATGGGGCGCATCACGCCCTTGAAGCCCAGCGCGTCGAGCTTGGCTTGCGTGAGGTTCAGGTTTTCATAACCCCAACGGGCTTGCTCACCGGTGACCACTTTGCCTTTGCCAAACTTCTCTTGGGCCTGGCGTACACCTTCTACTGCAAACATGGCGCTGATCAAGCCGCGCATGTAGAGCACTTCACCCACCTCGTCCTTGGGGCCAGTGCCTTGGCCTTTGTCGTGCAGTTTGGCCCGGATCTCCTTGGCGATGTCGGAACCCTTTTCGGTGCCGTGCTGCATGGTGATGGCGTTGTAACCCTTGGCGCCCATGCCCACGTCTTTCACATCAGGCTCAGCACCGGCCCACCACACGCCATAAATCTTGTCGCGCGGGTAGCCAGTGGCTTGGGCTTCCTTCAGCAGGGTGGAGTTCATGACGCCCCAACCCCAGTTGAGCACGTAGTCGGGGCGGTCGCGGCGAATTTGCAGCCAGGTGGATTTCTGCTCCACGCCAGGGTGCGTGACCGGCAGCAAGCTGAGCTGGAAGCCGTGCATGGCGGCGCGCTCTTGCAGCAGCGGAATAGGCTCTTTGCCGAACGGGCTGTCGTGGTAAACCAGAGCAATCTTCTTGCCCTTGAGCTTGTCGTAACCGCCTTCTACCTTGGCCAAGTGCTGGATCAGCACGTCGGCAGCCACCCAGTAGGTGCCCGCAATCGGGAAATTCCATTTGAATACGCCGCCGTCAGCCGACTCGCTGCGGCCGTAACCGGCGGTGATCAGCGGGATTTTGTCGATAGGAGCTTTTTCAGTCAGCGCAAAAGTGATGCCGGTGGACAGCGGCTGGAACACCGTGGCGCCGCCGTTTTTGCCCTTCAGGCGCTCGTAGCACTCCACGCCACGGTCGGTGGCGTAGCCGGTTTCGCATTCTTCAAAAGACACCTTGACGCCATTGATACCGCCGCGAGCATTGGTGAGCTTGAGGTAGTCGGCATAGCCGTTGGCAAAAGGTACGCCGTTGGGTGCATAGGCGCCCGTGCGGTACACCAGAGAAGGGAAAAATTGTTCCTTGGCTTGAGCCATGGCCGACGGCGCCACCAGCGCTGCCGACATGCCCATGCAGGCCACAGAAGCAGAAAGAACCAGATTACGAAGTTTCATCACGCTTGTCTCCTAAGAAAAATCAAACACACACACACAAACCAGTACGACCAATCAGTTCAACCCGTTTGCGGCCACAGCGCATCGGGAATGACCCCATTGGGATTCACCCCCATATGCGTGGCACGCCAACGCGTCGGCATCAATGTGGGAACGGCCACAACCGCAACTTCTGTTTCGCCACGCTCCACAGCTTGGCCAGGCCGTGGGGCTCCACAATCAGGAACCACACGATGAGCGCACCGAACACCATGAATTCGGTGTGCGAGATGGCTGCCGTGGAAATCGTCATACCCACCAAGCCGCCCGCCCACGGAAGGAATTGGTTCAGAAAAATGGGCAACACCACAATGAAGGCCGCACCAAAAAAGCTGCCCATGATGGAGCCCATGCCGCCAATGATCACCATGAACAACAGCTGAAACGAGCGGTCAATGGAAAAGGCGGCGGGTTCCCAAGAACCCAGGTGCACAAAGCCCCACAGGCCACCGGCCACGCCGATGATGAAAGAGCTGACTGCAAATGCGCTGAGCTTGGCGTACATGGGGCGGATACCGATCACGGATGCCGCCACGTCCATGTCGCGAATGGCCATCCACTCGCGGCCAATGGCCGAGCGCACCAGGTTTTTTGCCAGCAGGCCAAAAACCACCAGAAAGGCCAGGCAGAACAGGTATTTCTCCACCGGGGTGTCAATGCGCCAGCCCAGTACGCTCAGGTTGGACACCGACACCGAACCCGACGCGGTGTTGTTGGTGAACCAGCCGATGCGCAGAAACGCCCAGTCGCAGAAGAACTGCGCAGCCAGCGTAGCCACCGCCAGATACAAACCCTTCACCCGCAAGCTCGGAATGCCAAAGAACATGCCCACCAAGGTAGCGAAGAATCCACCGGAGAGCAGCGCAACGATCAGCGGCATGCCGTCAATACGCACATAGGTGTTGTAGGCCATGTAAGCACCCACCGCCATGAAGGCGCCTGAGCCCAGCGAGATCTGGCCGCAGTACCCCACCAAAATGTTCACACCCAAAGCCGCCAGTGCCAGGATCAGGAACGGAATCAGGATGGCGCGGAACATGTACTCGTCGACCAGAAAGGGCACGCCGATGAAAGCAAACGCAATCAGTGCCAACACAGCCCAGCGGTCTTGCGCAATGGGAAAGATCTGCTGGTCGGCGCGGTAGGAGGTCTTGAACTGACCGTTTTCTCTGTAAAACATAGTGTTTCCTATTCAGTTGAGGTCAGAGCACATTTGCTGCGCAAATCGTGGTCTGACCCGCAAGACATTCAGACACGGTCAATGATTTTCTCGCCGAACAAGCCTTGGGGCCGGAACAGCAGGAACACGAGGGCCAGCACATAGGCAAACCAGATTTCGATACCACCGCCGACGTAAGGGCCAAGATAGACCTCGGAGAGCTTCTCGCCCACGCCGATGATCAGTCCACCGATGATGGCGCCGGGCACCGAGGTGAGACCACCCAAAATGATGACGGGAAGGGCACGCAAGGCCACCGTGGTCAGCGAGAACTGAACCCCCATCTTGGAGCCCCAGATGATGCCGGCCACCAGCGCGGTGATACCGGCCACGAACCACACAATGACCCAGATGCGGTTGAGCGGAATGCCGATGGACTGAGCCGCTTGGTGGTCGTCGGCCACGGCTCGCAAGGCGCGGCCAGTGCCCGTTTTCTGGAAGAACAGTGAGAGCACGATCACCAGCAAGGCCGCCACGCACGCCGCGTACACGTCTTCTAGATTCACCAGCACGCCACCCTCGAACATCCCTTCCAGCAAAAAGACAGGGTCTTTGGGCATACCCACGTCGATTTTGTAGATGTCGCTGCCAAAGATCGTTTGGCCCAAGCCGTCCAGGAAGTAGGTGATGCCCAGCGTGGCCATCAGCAGCGTCACACCTTCTTGGTTCACCAAGTGGCGCAGCACCAGGCGCTCGATGAGCCAAGCCAGTACAAACATGCAAGCACCTGCCAGCACAAAGGCAATCAGGTTGCCCAAGAACTTGTTGTCCAAGCCCAGCCACTGCGGAATCCATTCGGCGAATCGGGCCATGGCCAGTGCCGCAAACAGCACCATGGCGCCTTGGGCGAAGTTGAAGACGCCCGAGGCTTTGTAGATGAGTACAAAACCCAGTGCGACCAGTGAATACAGCATGCCGGCCATGAGGCCGCCCAGCAGTGCTTCTAAAAAGAATGCCATCTTGTTGTCTCCGTGTTCAGTGGCTTGTACCGAGGTACGCGCTGATGACTTCTTCGTTGTTGCGCACCTCTTCCGGGGTGCCATCACCAATCTTCTTGCCGTAGTCGAGCACCACGACGCGGTCGGAAATGTCCATCACCACACCCATGGCGTGTTCAATCAGCACGATGGTGGTGCCGAACTCGTCGTTCACGTCCAGGATGAAGCGGCTCATGTCCTGCTTCTCTTCCATGTTCATACCTGCCATGG
>JAUXXN010000576.1 GCA_030684755.1 Hydrogenophaga sp. | reverse complement strand
GCGTGCTCAACGACCACAGCGTCTGGATTTTGCAAAGCCGCTACCTCGCGCACCACGGCTTCAACGTGCTGGCGGTGGACTTGCCGGGCCACTGCAAGAGCGACGGCGAGGCACCGTCGTCTGTCGAGGAAGCCGCCGATTTCATTGTTGCGCTGCTTGATGCGTTGGGTGTGCAACAGGCCGCCTTGGTGGGACACAGCTGGGGTTCGCTGATTGCACTGGAAGCGGCGGCGCGCCTGCAAGACCGCGCGAGCCACCTGGTGCTGGTGGGCACCGCCTACCCCATGAAGGTGTCGCCCGCGCTCATCGAGGCTTCGCTCAACGAACCCATGAAAGCGCTCACCATGGTGAATGTGTTTTCGCGCAGCACGCTGGCCGCCCCTCCCTCGGCGCTGGGGCCAGGCACCTGGGTGTTTGGCGCCGGCATGGCGCTGGGCCGCCGCGTGCTGGCAAGCAACCCCACAGTGAACGTGTTCCACCGCGGTTTTGTGGCCTGCGACCGCTACACCCATGGCGAAGCCGCCATGGCCACCGTGGCCTGTCCGGTACTGTTCTTGCTGGGCGCGCAAGACCAGATGACGCCACCCAAAGCCGCAAAAACCTTGATCGCGGCAGCCCAGGCCAGCGGCCAGCGGGTGCAGGTGGCGCACCTGCCCGTGGGCCACCACCAGATGACGGAAGCGCCTGACGCCACCCTGGCGGCGATTCGCGACTTCTTGACCCCATGAGCACACCCCCACCGCCGCTAAGCGCCGCCGATGTGTCCCGCGTCATTGAGATGGCCTGGGAAGACCGCACCCCTTTTGAAGCCATTGAGCAGCAATTTGGGCTCAACGAGGCCGCCGTGGTGGCCCTGATGCGGCGCGAGTTGAAGCTGCGCTCGTTCAAGATGTGGCGCGAACGCATGGCCGGCCGGGCCACCAAACATGCAAGCATGCGCCAGCCAGGCGCCCCGCGACACCGGGCGAGCCACACACGCCAAGCCTGAATCAGGAGCCTGAGCGGCGAGCGCGCAGGCCAGGCATGTCCGCCTGACGCGAAGCGTGAGCCCGGGTGTGCTGCGTGCCCTTGTGCGTGGCGTGCACCACGCCCAGGCTCTGGGTTTCAAACTGCGAAGCTTGCGGAAAGAGGCTCTGCAGCGTGGCCTTCACCTGGGCCAGCCGCGGGTCGTGGCCATGCGCATCGTCGGTGGTGTCGTTGACGCAGAAAAAGTCCAGCTGCCCACTGGTCTTCACCAGCGCAGCAAGCTGGCTCGACGGGTCGGCGTCGCCGGTAGCCACATACAGGTGCGGGTAGTCGCGAATTTTCGCCACCCCGTGCGCCAGGGCCCAGCGCAGTACAAAGTCGGAAATCAAGGTCGGGTTGTCCCAGGTGCGAAACACGCCAGAGCGCACCCGCTCAAACAGCTCGGGCGCCTCGTTTTCCAGCCGAAACAACAACGACTTCAACATCGGCCGCGGCGAGTGCGCGAAGGTGCGCGGGGTGTGCTGGTAGTCGGCGTCGCTCAGGGCGGGCAGGCCGCCCAGCCACTGGTTTGACAAGCGGCTGGCGTTTTCCAGCGAGTTGTCGGCGGGCTGCATCGGGCCATCGGGCACCTCAGGGTCGTCAGACCACGCGGCATAAAACCCGCCGTGCCAAAACCAGTGGTCCAGCTGCACCGGCGCACCAAAAAACACGTCGTCGTTGAAGTAAAAATACCGCTCAGACAGACCCGGAATGCGGTGGATGTAGGACTCGATGTTGCCGGAATCAAACGTGGGCAAACGCTCGGCAGGCAAGAGATCGCTGTGGTTCACCACCGTGATGCGGTCGCTGGCACGCAGCCAAGACGGTGACTGGCCGTCGGTCACCAGATACACATGGCCATGGCGGGGGAAAAACCGCTCCAGCGCACGCAAGCTGTAACGCAGCTCGTCGTTGTCCCGAAAACGGCCCTCCACATTGCCGTAAGGCGCCATCGACTGGTTTTCGGCCGCGTTCAAACGCAGTGCCGCCCGGCGCCGCTTGGCGCGCCATGCGGGGTCGTTGCCATCGACCCAGAGGTAAACGATGTCGATGGGGGACTGGGTGGCACAGGACAACATGGCGCAGGGCAGACAGGGAAAATGAGGGGTTTGCAGCACGGGAATGCGGCTGCATGGCGTTGAGGCAAAGCGGCCTCGCAGACACATCCGGGGTGGGCGAGCGGGCTGCGATGTTACGGCGCTTGGCGTTTTGGCGCGAATCAGCGGGTTATAGGCACAGCCGACCTGCACCAGACGCAGGCGACAGACCGGGCTCTGCAAAACCGGCCCACGCTGCCAGAATGGCGCCATGCACCCGCCCATTCCCCCCGAATCCATCACGCCCGGCATGACCCCGCAACGCGCCCAGGCCATTGCCGCCACCTTTGACCTGCGCGCCCTGCCTGCGGACTTTCTGGCGAACCCGTACCCGGTGTACGCTGCGCTGCGCGCAAGCGAGCCGGTGCGGCGCATGCCCGACGGTTCGTATTTTCTGACCCGCTACGCCGACCTGGTGGCCGTGTACCGCGACGCCGCCACCTTCAGCTCGGACAAACACGTGGAATTTGCGCCGAAATACGGCGCGGGTTCGCCGCTGTTCGAGCACCACACCACCAGCTTGGTATTCAACGACCCGCCGCTGCACACCCGCGTGCGCAAGCTCATCATGGGCGCGCTCACCCGGCGCGCCATCGCCGACATGGAGCCCGGCCTGGTGCAGCTGGTGGACAGCCTACTTGACCGCATGGCCGAGCAAGGCAGTGGCGATCTGATCGAAGACTTTGCATCGGCCATTCCGGTGGACATCATTGGCAACCTGCTGGGCGTGCCCCACGCCGACCGTGGCCCGCTGCGGGCGTGGTCGCTGGCCATTCTGGGTGCGCTGGAACCGGTGGTGTCGCCCGAGCAGCAGGCGCTGGGTAACCAGAGCGTGACCGACATGCTGGACTACCTGCGCACCCTGGTGGCGGCGCGCCGCCGGCAACCCGGCGACCCTGAGCGCGATGTGTTGACCCGGCTGATCCAAGGCGAGGCCGGCGGCGAACAGCTCAGCGAAGCGGAGCTGTTGCAAAACTGCATTTTTCTGCTCAACGCCGGGCACGAGACCACCACCAACCTGATTGGCAACGGCTTGCTGGTGCTGCAAGAACACCCGCAAGCCCGGGCGCAGCTGTTGCAAGACCTGCACCAGACCGGTGGCGATGCGCTGGCGCAAGAAACCGTGCTCACGCGGGCGGTGGACGAGTTTTTGCGCTTCGAGGCGTCCAACCAACTCGGCAACCGACGCGCGCTTTGCGCCACCACAGTGGGCGGGGTTGAGCTGCCGACGGGCGCGCTGGTCACCCTGTGCATTGGCGCAGCCAACCGAGACCCAGCGCACTACACAGACCCCGAAACACTGGACCTCACCCGCGAACCCAACAAGCACCTGGCGTTTGGCTTTGGTATTCACCAGTGCGCGGGCCTGAGCCTGGCGCGGCTGGAAGGCCGCATCGCCATTGGCCGCTTTTTGCAGCGTTTTCCAAACTACCAGCTCACACAGGCGCCGCTGCGGGGCGGCCGGGCCCGGTTCAGGGGGTTTCTGCATGCGCCTTTCAGCGTCGCCTGAGCCTGCTCAACCCGAGCTGACCGAAGGCCCCACCACCTCGGCAGGCACGGCTGCTTCAGACGGCTGTTCGGCCAACGCCTGCGCCACGGTGAGCTGGGCACACCGGCTTTCCTGCCAAAACCGGGCGGTGCTGGCCTGGCGCGCAATCAGCAAGCGTTC
>JAUXXN010000574.1 GCA_030684755.1 Hydrogenophaga sp. | reverse complement strand
GATCGCGTGTGCAGCGGCCAGCGCCGTCATGTTCAGCACGCGGCGCACCGTGGCCGCGGGCGTGAGGATGTAGGCCGTGGCGGCCGCGCCCATCAGCACCGGGCCCACCGTCACGCCGCCGCTGGTGGTGGTCTTGAGCACGTTGTACAAAATGTTGGCCGAATCCAGGTTGGGGCAAATCAGCAGGTTGGCCGAGCCGCTGAGCGTCGTTTCAGCCAGGTAGCTGGTGCGTATTTCTTCTTGCAGTGCAGCGTCGCCATGCAGTTCGCCGTCGCATTCAATGTCGGGGTGCTGGGCAGCAAAAATGTCGCGTGCCGCCCGCATCTTCCTGGCGGACGCCCGCTTGCTCGACCCATAGCTGGAGTGCGACAGAAAAGCCACCTTGGGCGGCAGGCCAAAGCGCTGCACTTCCTGCGCCGCCATCCAAGCAATCTCGGCCAGTTGCTCGGCGTTGGGGTCTTCGTTCACATAGGTGTCCGCAATAAACAGGGGGCCGCGGTCGGTCATGAGCGCGTTCACCGCAGCGTAGTTGCTCACGCCTGCCTTCTTGCCCAAGATGCTGTCGATGCGCTCCAGGTGCGTCATGTAGCTGCCCACCAGGCCGCAAATGAGGGCGTCCGCCTCACCCAGCGACACCATGAGCGAGCCAATGATGGTGTTGGAGCGGCGCACAGCCGCCTTGGCCACTTCGGGCGTGGCGCCATTGCGGCCCATGAGCTTGTGGTAATGCTCCCAGTACTGGCGAAAACGCGGATCGTCTTCGGGGTTGACGTTTTCCACGTCCACGCCCAAGCGCATGCGCAGGCCGGCTTTTTCAATGCGGGCGGCAATCACAGAAGGGCGGCCAATCAATATGGGCCGGGCTACCTGTTCGTCAATCGCCATTTGCGCCGCACGCAACGCGCGCTCGTCTTCGCCATCGGCATAGGCCACGCGTTTGCTTTGCGGCGGCACGGCCTTTGCGGCGTTGAAGATCGGTTGCATCAAGATGCCGGTCTGGTACACAAAACGCGACAGCGTTTGCTTGTACGCGTCCATGTCGGTGATGGGGCGCGTGGCCACACCCGAGTCGGCGGCGGCCTGGGCCACGGCGGGCGCGATGCGCAAAATCAGGCGCGAGTCAAAGGGCTTGGGAATCAGATAGTCCGGGCCAAACACCAACTCTTGCCCGGCATAGGCGCTGGCCACTTCGTCG